>JAQBPR010000184.1 GCA_028287395.1 Bacilli bacterium | reverse complement strand
AAGGTCGGGGGTTCGAGCCCCTCTGCCGCTACCAAAAATCCAGTAGAATTAAATATACCCAACGGCTCCTTGTTAAGGAGCCGTTTTTTTGTCGAAAGTTTCTTATTTCCGCATACCGTAAAGCGACAAACTTTATAATAGATAGAAATTATAATAGGGACACACGAATTTGGTAGGGTGGTGTCCTTTGGAAATGAAAAACAACAGGTGGATTCAAGCGTGGATTATGAAAAGAGGCTTTATACTGTGGTTGACAATGGCATTTTTATTAGGCAGAGCAACGATTTTAGATGATTTGTATCCATTCGCCTTAGCTTTTTTTGCAGTTGCTTATTATTCTCGAAAAGCTTGGTTAGGCTGGTTAACGGTTGCTTTATTTGCCGGAAGCTTATTTTCACCAACGATCCATACGGGTTATATTTTAACCGAGATACTTGTATTCCTGCTTTTGCAAAAGGGTTTGGAAAAATTTGAGCGCGCTGATGTCTCCTATGTTCCGTTTCTTTCTTTTGCAGCTGTCTTTTTTGTACAGCTCTTTTCTTATTCGGTCAGTGTGGGGTTGAGTTGGTTTACGCTAATGATGACCACCGTAGAATCCATATTGAGTCTGATTTTAACGATCATTTTTATGCAAGCTATTTCTGTAATTACTTTATCGCGAAAGAAGCAAGGGCTTAAGAATGAGGAGATTGTTTGTTTAATCATTTTACTTACTTCAGTGATGACAGGCACAGTAGGTTGGTTGGTTGGTTCGATGAGTGTAGAACATATTCTCTCTCGTTATTTAATTTTGTTATTTGCGTTGGTAGGTGGTGCGCCTCTAGGGGCTTCTGTCGGTGTTATCTCAGGGCTTATCCTTAGCTTGGCAGATGTGCATGCCATTGTGGAGATCAGTTTGCTGGCTTTTGCCGGAATGCTGGCTGGCTTGATGAAGGAAGGGGGCAAAATGGCCGTATCGCTGGGCATGCTGTTGGGCGCTTCGATTCTGTCAATTTACATAGGGGATCAGAAGACGGTAATGGCTTCTTCGTTGGAGTCGGCGTCAGCTATCATCGTATTCCTGTTAACCCCTCGTGCTTTGCTGCAAGCTTTAGCCAAATATATTCCCGGAACACAGGAAAATATGAAGTCACAATATGAGTATGCAAGGCGCGTTCGTGATATTACAGCAAGTAAAGTAGAACAGTTTTCTGAAGTGTTTCGGATGCTTTCAAGCAGTTTTCGCCAAATGACCATTCGCAATGAAACGGCAAAAAGAGAAATCGAAGATGGCCATTTCATGAATACAGTTGCTAACAAAACGTGTATGAATTGTTGGAAGCGAAATGAATGCTGGGACGTAAAATTTCAACAGACGTATAGCTTTATGACGGAGATGATTGTGGCGCTTGAGAACGAGCGAAGGCTGGAGAAACGTGACATCCCCGCCCATTGGAAAAAGCTTTGTATCAAAACAGATCAAGTTCTGATGGAAATGAAAAAGCAATACGAGCTTTATAAAAAGGATGTTCATTGGAAAAAACAAGTGTTGGAAAGCAGGCAGCTGGTTGCCGATCAATTGACCGGTGTTTCTCAAGTGATGGAGGATTTAGCGAAAGAAATTAAACGTGAGGGACAGGAGATGGTTTTGCAGGAGGAGCAGATCCGTGACGCTCTGGAACAACTGGGCCTTTCCATCCTGGGCATTGATGTAATTAATTTGGAAGTAGGCAAAGTTGAGGTTGAAATTATCCATCAGTATATGAAGGGCTTTGATGAATGCCGCAAAATCATTGCCCCGCTGCTTTCAGACATTTTAGGTGAAAATATAGTTGTGACTCGGGAGCAATTTTTACAAAAAGGTGAATCCTTTTATACGGTTACATTTGGCTCGATGAAGCAATTTAATGTGGAAACAGGTGTTGCCGGAGCAGCAAAGGGCGGTGATTTGCTATCGGGTGACAGCTTTAGCATTGTTGAGCTGGGTCATGGAAAATGTGCCGTTGCGTTGAGTGATGGAATGGGAAACGGAGAGCGGGCCAATATTGAAAGCAGCACGGCGCTTAACGTTTTACAGCAGCTTTTGCAATCTGGGATGGATGAACGACTTGCGATCAAATCGGTTAATTCCGTATTGATGCTTCGTTCCGCAGATGAAATGTTCGCTACGGTAGATATGGCGATTATTGATTTATACAGTGCGTCAACAACCTTTATGAAAATTGGTTCGACGCCCAGCTTTATTAAACGGGGAGCTGAAGTTATTCAGGTTACAGTCAACAATCTGCCAGTGGGGATTATGGATGAAATTGAAGTGGATTTAGTCCGAGTGCAGCTGCTGCCAGGTGATATTTTAATTATGATGACGGACGGCATCTATGATGCGCCGGGCTATGCGATCAATAAAGAGCTATGGATGAAACGCATGATTCAAGAAATCCATGTGGAGAGTCCGCAGGAAATGGCCGATTGTTTGTTGGAGCGAATTGTTCGTCATTTGCAAGGTGATATTCTCGATGATATGACCGTAATTGTGGCGAAAATAGAACGGCATCACCCCGAATGGGCTGCACTTCGTTGGCCAACCTTGAGTCATATCGAAAGGCCTAAAACAGTCAGTTAATCTTATAAAGTGTGTTCAAAAGTATAAGCTGTAAAACTATTTTCGTGTGAAATCATAGCCTAAATCCACACCTAAATCCACAAATCCAATTTGTAGATTTAGGCTTTTTTATTTTTTCGAGCCCAGGCCTTTTGAGTTGACAGCGTAGCAATAGACTAATATAGTATACATATTTGATGCGATTGACCGAGTTTTTTCGCAAAATGTTATTTTGAGTGCTTAATATCAAGAAAGTGACTGGTGTCAGCATGCATAACCATATTCGTTTGTTTTTGAGAAGTCCTTTTTTTGTATTCTCGCTTATATTACTGCTGAAAATTATGATGACACATACGGTCATATTCGGATTCGAAGGGTTATGGGCCTGTGTAATCACTGGCCTGCCATCGGTTTGGGTGGTCTTTGGTTTGATTGAATGGCTGACGCGTAAACGAAAATGGTTGAAATACGTTATAGTTGATTTGGTCATGACGGCCATTTATTTTGCTGCAATCATGTACTATCAATATTATGGAGTCATTGTGACCTATCATGCTTTGAGACAAATCAATCAGGTGACCGAGGTAAAAGGCAGTGTTTTTTATTTATTGCATCCTTATTTTTTATTGATTTTTTTGGATGTTGTGGTGTTCGGCCTTCTATTCTTCTTTCGAAAAAAGACACGTAGCTCGGGTAAGCCAAATACTCGATTCATTCGATATGGCGCCGCAACGCTGACTATTCTATCGGTCCTTATTTGCACAGCATTCATATGGCCGCATCGGGAAAGCATGAACGAATTAAGACAAGCTGAGGAAATGGGCATTCTGAATTATGAAATGCATGCTTTTTTTGGGGATCAGAAGGAACCCTTGGTTCAAGCCATAGATATTACGGCGGAAGAAATAGCAAAGCTTAAAGGAATAGAGCTCAAAGCAGATGGAAGTCCGATTTCTCTGGATTATTGGAAGGCCGCGGATGGTAGGAATGTGATAGTGATCCAACTGGAAGCTTTTCAAAATTTTTTAATAGGGCTGAAGGTGGACGGGAAGGAAATAACCCCTGTAATGAATAAGCTCATGCAGGATAGTCTCTATTTTCCTAATATGTTTCAACAGGTTGGACAAGGCAATACCGCGGATGCCGAGTTTATCGTCAATACTTCTTTTTATGTTCCTCCTAACGGTGCCGCAACTGATGAATACACCAATAAATTGCTACCGAGTCTACCTAGACTTTTTGATCAAAAAGGCTATCGAACGACGACCTTTCATACGAATGAAGTAAAATTCTGGAATCGTAAACAATTGTACAAGGCGTTGGGCTTTGATCGTTATTACGATAAAACATTTTTTGGCGATATAGATACGGTGAAATTCGCTGCGTCGGATGAAGTGCTTTATGATAAAACAGCTGCAGAAATGACTAAAATACAGCAGAGCGGGCAACCGTTTTATGCACAAGTTATTTCCATGTCGGGACATCATCCATTTGACCTGCCCGCTCGTAAGGTGCGAATTTCATTGCCGGATCGTTACCAAGATTCTTTTGTAGGAAATTATCTTATTGCGCAAAATTACGCCGATTATGCGCTGGGCTTGTTTATCGAGAAATTAAAGCAGGAACACGTATGGGAGAACAGCTTGTTTGTTATTTATGGGGATCATATGGGTCTGCCGATCTATTCGTTATCGAGCCAAGATAAAATTTTGCTTCAAGAAATTTATGGAAAAGACTATACTTATGCAGAGATGATGAACATTCCTTTAATCATTAATGCCCCAGGTGTGACAAAGCCGGCTATTTTATATCAAGTCGGCGGACAAGTGGATATTATGCCTACGATTGCAAACCTGGTTGGTATTTCTTTACAGAATAATCGTTATTTTGGACAGGATTTGCTAAATGTGAAGCATAATATTTTACCGGAGCATTATTATTTACCTACAGGATCTTTTATTAATGACAACACAATATTTGTTCCGGGCAATGGATTTGCAGATGGGGAGAAGTTCCCGCTTACCCATAAAAGCCTTCAAGAAACCAATGCTTCTGAAGATGAATATGAACGCGCTAAAAAATTATTTTCGATGTCGAATATCTATGTGAAACAGCTGCCTAAACACGATTGAATGCAGGAGGGATGTCAAGGTGAACCCGTATATAAGGAGGATTCTTCCACTGAGCACGATGCTTATTTTCCCTTTTTTGGGTATGCTTTATGATTGGGTAAATCATGCGAATGGTAAGGTATATAATGTTATGACTGATTTGGACCGAATGATTCCGTTTATCAAATATTTGATACTGCCTTATTCGATATGGATCTTTTATATTTATGTCTGCCTTGTATATTTTTTTATCAAAGATGTTAAAGTTTATTATCGCTCGCTTTTAACTTATACTGTTTGCACGTTGATTTGTTATTTTATCTATTCCATTTTCCAGACAACTGTACCGAGACCTATTCTAGTAGGTGATGACTTTTTTACCCGATTGATTTCCTATGTTTATAATTGGGATTTGCCTTATAATTGCTTCCCAAGTATCCACTGCTTTTCCTGTTATATGGTGATGAAGGCGCTTTATAGAAGTGACTTTCGCAATCATTGGAATCAAATTCTGATTTACGGGATGTCCACTTTAATTATTTTATCGACTTTTCTTGTGAAGCAGCATGCCATTTTAGATGCGTTTGGTGGATTTGCATTGGTAGAATTAGTTTATCTTGTGCTGAATCGTGTTGAAATTTTGACAAAATCCTTATGGAATAAAAATGATAAAACATGGGATGTTTGATTAACTAATGTTTAGAGACTCTCATTTCGGGAAAACTAGTAGCAAGATTTGTTTTCACGAAAGGAATGAGAGACAGATGAAACAAGTTATTCTGATTACAGACGGATGCTCCAATGTGGGCATGAGTCCTATTGTTGCAGCAGCTCATGCTTTGTCTGAAGGAATCGTTGTCAATGTTATTGGGGTTATTGATCAAAATGAATTAGGACATAAGGGAAGAACTGAAATTGAGGAAATAGCTAAAGCCGGTGGCGGCATTAGCCGTATTGTGAACAGCAAAATATTGACGCAAACCGTGCAGCTGGTTACGCGTAAAACAGTGGCGCACACCATCCAGCAGGCTGTGAACAAAGAGCTTCGGCAAATGATGGGCACTTCGGATATCGAATCTCTGCATCCGCAGCAGCGTGCACAAGTGGTACAAACGATTGATGAATTAAGCGAAACGGCGGATCTTCATGTAGCTCTGCTTATTGATACAAGCGCCAGTATGAAGCCTAAGCTGCCGGCAGTTCAAGAAGCGATGCAGGATTTAATGCTCAGTCTTCAAGCGCGTAAAGGGTTAAGCGAGCTTGCGGTATTCCATTTTCCGGCAACGGATAAAAATGATGAAGCGCAAATGGATACGAGTTGGACCCGAGAGCTTGCAAAATTACCGAATCTATTCTATAAATTAAACATGAAGGGGATGACACCGACAGGACCGGCGCTTCTCCAGGTGATCCGCTTTATTCAAGAATTTCGTACAAATATGCAAAAGACGAAGGGCAATCTTTCGCAAAGTGACGAGGATGGGATGTTAAGTGACAACGTCGTTTGACGCTATCATAACTACCGGAACCCTGATTAAGGGCAAGTGGAATAATGCAACATACCGCATCGAGCGCAGCTTAGGTGAAGGTGCGAATGGAAAAGTCTACCTTGTGAAAAAGGGGTCGGCTTTTTTTGCTTTGAAATTAGGGTTTGATTCGGTAGATCATCAGTCAGAAGTCAATGTGCTGCAGCAGCTTTCGCGTACTGAAGGGCCGTTCAGCCGTTATTTGATTGACGTAGACGATTATCATACGGATGGTAAGGATTATCCATTTTATGTGATGAAATATATAAAAGGATGTAAAATTACTGATTTTATCAAGATGAAAGGCGATCAGTGGGCAGGGCTTCTTGGCTTACATTTGCTGCAAAAATTAAAGGACCTTCACGCGCATAATTATATTTTTGGCGATATTAAAATCGATAATATATTAGTCAGCGGCTACGGGGCGGTAGAGTTAGTTGACTTTGGCGGTGTAACGCTCAAAGGACGTTCTGTAAAGCAGTTTACGGAGATTTATGACCGTGGTTATTGGGGTGCCGGATCTAGAGTTGCCGATGAAGGCTATGATTTATTCGCCTTTGCCATCCTTTTTATGCAGCTGTCAGGTCAAGCGGACGATTGTTTCTCAAAGCATATGCTGCCACAAAATCGAACGATTGATTTATTGAAGGAGAAGCTGACACATATGCAGGACAAGGAATTGCAAGCATTCATACCATTTCTATACAAAGCCTTAGATGGAGAGTTTTCTTCTTCACAGCAAGCTTATGAATATTGGAAAAGCTTATTTTATAAATGGGTCCGTCCTTTGAAAGCAAAAAAGGATAGCGGAAAAGTACTGGTTTGGATTCAAGCTGGCTTCGTTGCTTCCGTGATTTTGTGTTTTTCCATTTGGTATCTTTATTCATGAAAGGATTTAATCTGCATGGAGCTTGTTGAAAAGGTGAATCGTATTATTGAAGATGAACATTTATTTGAAGCGGGGGATAGCATCGTCGTGGCCGTATCGGGTGGACCTGATTCGGTTGCTCTGCTGCATGTCCTTTTTTTGCTTGCGAAGCAGTGGAGATGGCGTCTTATTGTAGCTCATGTAAATCACCAATTTCGCGGGGCGGAATCCGACCGTGAGGCAGAGTTTGTAGCTAATTTTGCTAAAAAGCTGGAATTAGCCTTTGAAATGGGAACGATTAATGTTCCGCAATATATTCAAGAGAGCGGATTAAATGGACAAGCAGCCGCACGTAAAAAAAGATATGAATTTCTGCAGCAGGTTGCAGTGAAATATCAAGCGCGAAGCATAGCCTTGGCGCATCATGCTGATGATCAAGCGGAAACAGTGCTGATGCGTTTAATTCGTGGAACAGGCATGATCGGCTTGGCTGGAATATCATTGCGACGAACGATAAAAAATATGGAACTAATTCGTCCGCTCTTACGTATATACAAGTCGGAAGTATTGGATCATTGCCAAAAGCATGGCTTAAGCTATTGTTCCGACAGCAGTAATTTGCATTCCAAATATGTTCGTAATCAGATTCGCCACGAACTTATCCCGTTTTTAGAGAAATACAATCCACAGCTTCCGCAATCTTTGAATCGTTTGGCGGATGTGATTGGATACGAAGATGATTTTATTGCGCAGGAGGTAGATGCGGTTTATCAAAAGCTTGTCGCGGCAGCACCGAATAGTTTGCGATTGCCTAGAAGCGGATTTGTGCTTTTGCACCCAGCTTTACAAAGGCGATTGATTAAATTAATATTAAACTATCTTGCGCCAAATGCGGATTCCTTCGATTTTATCATCACTGAAAAAGTGCGTGCAGCTATTTTGCAGGAGACACCGACTACGCTTAAGTTAAATATCGGTGCGGGGATCGTGTTCACTAGAGAGTATGAGCAGATTCTTTTTCGAATAAATCCGGGTTTGCCAGCTTCGTTTAAACACAGGATCGACGCACGGGATGGACAGCTTGAACTTTCGGAAGGATTGCAACTGCGCCATTATATTACGGACTGCAAAGATCGAGCTTTCACTGAATTCCCACGTTCTAATGATACGGCTTATTTTGATTTGGAGGCATTGCGTTTTCCGCTTCAAGTTCGCAATCGTAAGGATGGAGATCGAATTGAAATCTACGGTTTAAACGGTTCGAAAAAGGTAAAAGATATCTTCATTGACGCAAAACTCCCCCCACGTTTACGTGACCATATGCCAATGGTTGTGGATTCGGCGGAGCGAATTTTATGGATTCCAGGCTTTCGTCGTTCTGTACACGCGATCGCTTCATCGAATAGTACGCAGCTTCTCTGTATGGAGCTTCATAGAACGAAGTAGGAGGCATGTTTTTGCACAAGGATATTCAGGAAATACTCTACAGCGCAGAAGAAATTCAATTAAAGATCAAGGAGCTTGGACAGCAAATCAGCTGGGACTTCGCTGGGCGGAATTTACTTGTGATATGTGTGCTGAAAGGCGCTTTTGTGTTCATGGCAGATTTGATAAAATCCATTGACATTCCATTGGAGCTTGATTTTATGGCTGTGTCCAGTTATGGGCAATCGACAAAATCTTCGGGTATTGTCAAGATTGTTAAAGATTTGGATGTGGCTGTTGAAGGTCGTGATGTGATGATCGTCGAGGATATTATCGACAGTGGATTAACGCTGAGCTATTTGATTGACGTTTTGGAAAGAAGAAACGCGCTATCTATAACGGTTGTAGCTTTATGCGACAAACCGGGCAGAAGAACGGTGGATCTGGAGCCGGATTATAGAGGATTTTTACTACCCGATGCTTTTGTAGTCGGATATGGATTGGATTATGCCGAAAAATATCGAAATCTTCCTTATATCGGTATTCTCAAAGAAGAAGTGTATTCACAATAAACAAGTGTACCGCTTGAAAGGGGGTAGGGGATGAACAAGGTCCTCCGCAATACTGGATTTTATCTGCTCATTTTTTTAGTTGTGATTGGAATCGTCCGCTTTATCAGTACTCAGAATGACACAGAGGCAACACTTACTTATAGTGAGCTTCGCGCTAAATTGGCTAATTCAGCTACAGCTCCTTCACCGGATGATCAAATCAAAAAAGTAGTTATTAAGTTTGAAGGATATACGTATTTGGTTAAAGGAACCTATGCTTCCGATAAAACCTTTAAGGCTCATGTGCCGTTTACGGAGAAAATTATTGATGAGCTAAATGCAAGTAAGGTGAATGTCGAAGTTCAAAAAATGGACGGCGATAGCATTTGGATTTCTTTCCTCACCTCAATTATTCCGTTTGTGATTATTTTCATCCTGTTCTTCTTCTTGTTGAACCAAGCGCAGGGCGGCGGCGGAAAAGTCATGAATTTCGGCAAAAGTCGAGCCCGCTTGTACAATGAAGAGAAGAAGAAGGTGACGTTTGAGGACGTCGCTGGCGCGGATGAGGAAAAGCAAGAGCTTATCGAAGTGGTTGAATTTCTTAAAGATCCGCGTAAGTTCGCAGCGGTGGGAGCGAGAATTCCAAAAGGGGTTTTGCTCGTCGGGCCACCCGGAACAGGGAAAACTTTGTTAGCACGTGCTGTAGCGGGAGAAGCGGGTGTGCCGTTCTTCAGTATCAGCGGTTCTGATTTTGTCGAAATGTTCGTCGGTGTTGGAGCTTCACGTGTTCGTGATTTGTTCGAGAATGCGAAGAAGAATGCACCTTGTATCATTTTCATTGATGAGATCGATGCAGTAGGACGTCAACGTGGCGCAGGTCTTGGCGGTGGACATGATGAGCGTGAACAAACACTGAATCAATTGCTTGTCGAAATGGATGGATTTGGCGCTAATGAAGGCATTATTATCGTAGCTGCCACGAACCGTCCTGATATTTTGGATCCAGCTTTGCTTCGTCCAGGTCGTTTTGACCGACAAATCACCGTAGATCGTCCAGACGTAAAAGGGCGTGAAGCTGTGTTGAAGGTTCATGCGCGCAACAAACCGTTTGCTAAAGATGTTAAACTTGAAACATTAGCTCGCTATACCATTGGATTTACGGGCGCAGATTTAGAAAATCTGCTTAATGAAGCGGCGTTAATCGCAGCTAGGAGAAGCCGTAAAGATATTTCAATGAGCGAGGTCGAAGAGGCATTTGACCGTGTCGTTGTCGGTACACAAAAGAAAAGCCGTGTGGTCAGCGATCGTGATAAAAAGACCGTGGCTTTCCATGAAGCAGGTCATGCGATTATTGGTTATCATGAAAGAAGTGCTCATATGGTGCATAAGGTTACGATTGTGCCTAGAGGACGCGCTGGCGGTTATGTCATGATGCTTCCGAAAGAGAGCGAAGATCCGTTGGTTGTGACAAAATCCGAGCTATTAGATACCGTAACTGGTTTGCTGGGTGGTCGGGTATCGGAAGAATTGTTCATTGGTGAGATTGGTACAGGCGCTCATGATGACTTCCGTAAAGCTACGGCAATCGTACGTAGAATGATCGTCGAGTATGGTATGAGCGATAAGCTGGGTCCCATGCAATTTGGACAGTCGCAGCAAGGTCAAGTGTTTTTGGGTCGTGACTTTGGTCATGAGCAAAATTACAGCGATGCGATTGCTTTTGAAATCGATCAGGAAATGCAGGAGATTACCCGTCGTTGTTATGCAAGAGCTAAAGAAATTCTTGAAAAATATAAAGATCAGGTGGCACTCATTGCCAATACATTGCTTGAAAGAGAGACATTGGATAAAGATCAAATTATTCAATTGATCGAGAAAGGAAGCTTGGATCCCATCATTGTCGATTCGCAAGAAGTCAAAGCTTCCAGCGAACCTGCAAAGGATGAAGAGCCCAAAGTTACGATTCAAAGCCAAGATCAACAAAGTGATGCAAACAAGCTTGAATTCGACCGTGATAAAAAAGACGAAAAAGATCAAAACGAAGAGTAATTGCATAAAAAGACTCGATCCGGATAACACGATATGGTGTTTCCGGATTTTTCTTATCTTTTGGTTTTTCTATGGATCATGGTATAATAATTGTTAATGCTTTAGGAAGGGGATGATTCGTTTGGAAGCTTTAGCAATTGAAAAAAAAGCCGAACAAAATCGAGAACTCAAGGAGCGCATTTTGCAATTAAAGAAAGAGCGCAACGCCATTATTTTAGCCCATTATTATCAAAGAGATGAAATTCAGGAGGTTGCCGATTTTCGCGGCGATTCCTTTCTACTAGCCCAAAAAGCAGCTACAACGGATGCAGACGTTATTGTTTTCTGTGGTGTTCATTTTATGGGAGAAAGCGCGAAAATTCTCGCTCCTACCAAGACGGTAATTATTCCAGATGAACGGGCAGGATGTCCAATGGCCGATATGGTCAACGTAGACGGGCTGCGTGCGCTCAAACGTCAGCACCCGAATGCCAAAGTCGTTGCGTATATTAATACTTCGGCAGAAGTGAAATCAGAAACCGATATTTGCTGTACTTCCGCAAATGCGATCAAGGTTGTGGAATCGGTAGATTCCGACGAAGTGATCTGGGTTCCGGATAAAAATTTGGGCGACTATGTGTCCAAATTCACGAGCAAAAAGATGATCCTTTGGGAAGGCTACTGTAATACACATGACATGCTTACAGTGAAGGATGTTGCGGAGATGCGAGCGCAATACCCAAATGCTCAGTTTGTCGTACATCCGGAGTGCCGTCCAGAAGTAGTCAAGCTAGGAGATTTTATCGGAAGTACTACAGGGATTATTAAGTATTGCAAAGAATCGGATTGCAATGAATTTATCG
Source organism: Bacilli bacterium (assembly GCA_028287395.1). Taxonomy (GTDB): domain Bacteria; phylum Bacillota; class Bacilli; order Paenibacillales; family NBRC-103111; genus Paenibacillus_AC. Next base: position 15,355 of record JAQBPR010000184.1, on the reverse strand, counting down.
TAGGCACAGAGGATGGTACAGGTTATCAACTCCGTCTGGATAGTCCGGATAAAAAATTCCATTTTGCCAGCAAATATTTGGTTTGTCCGAATATGAAAGTAAACAACTTGAAGAAAGTGGCGAAATGCTTGGAAACCTTATCACCGCAAATTTATGTGCCACCACATATTGCAGATCAAGCCAGATCTTCTTTGGAGCGCATGTTATTGGTGAAGTAACATATAGAAAATAGGTGAGATATTGTGATTCCGCGTTATCTAGTTGATATTGATTTTCCTCACGTTGCCCGTGTTCAAGCAGATGTGCTTGTGATTGGCGCTGGGATTGCTGGTTTATTTACGGCGATTAAAATGGCCGAAACGAAAAAAGTATTAATGATTACGAAAAAATCGCTGCTTGAAAGCAATACGCGTTACGCGCAAGGAGGAATCGCAGCGGTTATCTCTGATGAAGATTCATTTGCTTATCATCGTCAGGATACATTGATTGCTGGGGCGGGGCTTTGCTCGCATGATGCGGTTGAGATCCTTGTACACGAAGGACCTGATGGCGTTAAAGAGCTTATTCGCATGGGCACTCAATTTGATTTTGAGAATGGCGAACTCGCTTTAACCAAAGAAGCTGCGCACAGTCAACGACGAATTCTCCATGCACATGGAGATGCAACCGGTTTTGAAATTGTCCGTGCTTTATCGGAAAAAGCGCTGCAGCATCCCAATATCGAGGTGTGGGATGATCATTTTGTAATTGATTTAGTTACGCATGAGGAAGAATGTTTTGGCGCATTGGTGCAGAAGCCAGATGGCCAGAAGGTGTTGGCTTTAGCCGATGCGACCATTCTTTGCTCTGGTGGCGCAGGTCAACTTTATCGTTATACGTCGAATCCTGAAATCGCTACTGCGGATGGGATTTCAATTGCATATCGTGCAGGTGCGGACATTCGTGACGTTGAATTTATCCAATTCCACCCCACAGTCCTTAGCTACCCTGGAGCACCGAGATTTTTGATTTCTGAAGCTGTCCGTGGGGAAGGGGCTGTTTTGCGAAATATTAAAGGTGAACGCTTTATGGAGCAATATCATCCTTTGCTAGAATTAGCACCAAGAGATGTCGTTGCCCTCGCGATCGTAACAGAAATGGAAAAAACCAAATCAACTTTTATATATATTGATATTACGCATGAATCGGCAGATATGGTAAAGCATCGCTTTCCAACTATTTATGAATATTGTATGAAATACGGGTTGGATTTAACCTCAGACTGGATTCCGGTCGCGCCTGCAGCTCATTATATGATGGGTGGCGTTAAAACGGATTTAAATGGTGAAACCTCAATCAAACGATTGTTTGCCTGTGGCGAAGTTTCATCTACAGGTGTGCATGGTGCAAATCGATTGGCCAGCAATTCTTTATCTGAAGCGATTGTGTTTGGACGAAGAATCATTGAACAGATTTACCGATTGCAGCCTGTCGGGCATTTGCCTGAGTTTCAGTCAGGGATTCAGCGCACAGAGCAACTGCAGCAGCCTATCGTTGAGAAGCGTTTAAAGCTGCAAAAGATTATGCTGCGCTATGCAGGCTTGAAGCGTAATGCCAAAGGCTTGGAAAAAGGCTACGAAGAGCTTCGCCGGCAAGTACAAATATTCGACGCTTGTTTGTCCAAGCGGGAAGAGTATGAATTTGCTAACTTATTAACCTGCGCGATGCTGACCATGCAGGCTGCGCTCATACGTGAAGAAAGTCGCGGCGGGCATTATCGTGAAGATTTTCCTGAACGGGATGATTTATTGTGGCGCAAACATGTATTATTTAATCGTGAGTTAGGTGTCATAGAGGAGAAGATTGATGATGTTTGAACTAAACGAAACCGCGCTGAAAAAATCCATCCAGCTTTGGCTGGAAGAAGATATTGGCACAGGGGATATAACGAGTCTGACTACGATACCTTTAGAGCAACGCTCCAAAGCTATTATTCATATGAAAGAAGCAGGTATTATTGCTGGTTTACCAGTAGCCAAAGTAGTGTTTGCTGTGGTTGATTCAGATATTATGTTTACGGTTAAAGTAGAGGATGGGGCTTTTGTAGAGAAAGGTACGATCATCGCAGAAGTCGAAGGAAATACACGCAGTATTTTACTTGGTGAACGTTTAGCGCTTAATTTAATGCAAAGATTATCAGGCATTGCGACAAAAACCAATCAGTTTGTTCAAGCTTTGCAAGGTTTTTCGACTCGATTAGTGGATACACGTAAAACGACACCGGGACATCGAATGTTGGAAAAATATGCAGTCCGTGTTGGCGGTGGTCACAATCATCGTTTCGGACTTTATGATGCTGTGATGATTAAAGACAATCATATTAAGGGCGCAGGCGGTGTGGGAACAGCCATCGCTGCCTCAAGGAAATCAATTCCGCATACGATGAAAATCGAGGTGGAGGTCGAGACGTTTGCGCAATTGCAGGAAGCTTTAGCGGCACAGGCGGATATCATTATGTTGGACAATATGATTCCATCGGACATGCATAAAGCGGTTGATATCATTAAAGCGAAAGCACCGCATATCATTGTAGAGGCTTCAGGAACGGTTACTTTGGATACTGTTAAAGCAATTGCCGCAACGGGTGTGGATGTTATTTCGGTGGGACGATTAACTTATTCAGTCCAAGCTTTGGATATAAGCCTGGATTTGAATGAACGGAAGGAGAATCGACCTTGATTCTTGTTGTGGACGTGGGCAATACGAATATTGTTTTGGGCATTTATGAGCAAAAAAACTTGTTGCATCATTGGCGATTGAGTACGAATCGAGCAGCTACAGTAGATGAATATGGCATCATGATACATAATCTTTTTAATCATGCAGGCATTCGTGTTGAGCAAATCAGCGGCGTGATCATTTCCTCCGTTGTGCCTCCACTTATGTTTGTATTGGAACAGCTGTGCAGCAAATATTTGCATAAAATACCTCTCATTGTAGGTCCCGGTATTAAAACAGGGCTAAACATTCGGATTGAAAATCCGCGTGAAATGGGAGCGGATCGGATTGTAAATGCGGTGGCAGGGATCGAGCTTTACGGAACTCCGCTCATTATTGTAGACTTTGGAACGGCAACAACCTTTGATTATATAGACGAGGCGGGTCATTTATTGGGCTGCGCCATTGCCCCAGGGATTGGCATTTCGATGGAAGCCCTTTATCAGAAGGCTGCGAAATTGCCGCGTATTGAACTTGTTCGTCCCAAAACAACGGTTGGACGCAATACAGTCGCTTCGATGCAAGCGGGAATTGTTTACGGCTTTGCTGGGCAAGCGGATGGTATAGTCGATCGGATGCGTGAAGAATTTAACACCAAACCTACTGTAGTAGCTACCGGGGGTTTCGCCGAGTTAATCTCAACAGAATCGAAAACGATTCAAGTGGTTAATCCATTGTTAACCATTCAAGGGCTGCAAATTATTTATGAACGAAACCAATAGATTTAGTAAGAGAGTGAGGGACACCATGAACGATTATTTGCTGCGGGCTACGGCCATGCAAGGCAAGGTACGTGCCTTTGCGGTTCAATCGACGACTATTGTCGAAGAATTGCGTAGAAGACATACAACTACACCGACAGCAACGGCTGCTTTAGGACGTACGGTTGCCGCTGCTTTAATGATGGGCGCCATGCTAAAAGGGGAAGAGAGAATCACCCTTCAAGTTAAGGGAGACGGACCTTTGGGTCAAATTGTCGTCGATGCGAATGCACGAGGAGACGTAAGAGGGTATGTCGATAATCCGCATATTGAGATTCCATTGAACGCTATTGGAAAGCTCGATGTGGCTGGGGCAGTGGGTACAGATGGTTTTATCTATGTGATTAAAGATTTAGGTCTTAAAGATCCTTATCGCGGCAATACGCCGATCATTTCAGGTGAATTAGGTGAGGATTTCACCTATTATTTTGCCAAATCAGAACAAACTCCATCCGCGGTTGCCCTTGGAGTGCTTGTAGATTTAGATTATACTGTCAAGGCTGCAGGCGGCTTTATTATCCAATTACTTCCCGGAATGGAAGAGGATGAGATAGAGGGTATGGAAATGATGCTCAGTCAATTAAAGCCCATCACAACTTTACTCGATGAGGGCGCAACCTTAGAACAGATTTTGTCGTCTGTTTTAGATGATGTTGTTGTGCAGGAACAGCTTCCTGTACAATTCCGCTGCCGCTGCTCGCGCGAACGTGTCGAGCAAACATTGGTCAGCTTAGGGAAGAGCGAACTTGACGCTATTCTGCAGGAGGATGGGAATGCGGAAGTGATTTGTCACTTTTGTAACGAAACCTATGGATTTCAAGGAGCACAATTGCAAGAGCTTATTGCAAAAATATAGCAGAAAAGCACGGATCGTATGAGGAGAGTAAGATGAAAAATGTGAAGCTTTTACGCGCAATCATGGGGTTGCTGTTGATTGTTCTTCTTACAGAGACAGCCTTTTTTGGCTATCGAGAAGTAATTTATCGAACATCTCAGCATACAACAAAACCAGAAACTAAAGATAATGTGGTTGCCCAAATCGGAGATCATCCCATATTGAGCAGTACTTTGAACGACAATTTATATGCTGCGCATGGAGCGGAATTGTTAAATCAAATGCTGGACCGCGAAGCCATTCAAATGGAAGCGGATGAAACCGGTTTGAAAGTGGAACGAAATGATATCGACGATGAACTTAAGCGAATGCAGCAAGGCTATGAAAGTGAAGATCAATTTTATAAATCCATGAAAGAACAGGTTGGCATGGATAAAACCCAGCTTCGTGAGGATGTATATTATAAGCTGTTGCTTGAACGGATCGCGACGAAGGATGTTCAGGTATCCGATCAAGAAATTACAAACTATATGAATGCCCATAGTGATGAATTTAAAAACTCGCTTCAACTGCATATCGAGCAAATCGAAGTGGACTCCTTGGATGCGGCAGGAAAAGTTATCGCCGAATTACAGGGGGGAGCCGATTTTGCGCAAATGGCCAAAGCACGATCAATCGATACAGCAACTGCAAGCGATGGCGGTGATTTGGGCTGGGTAGAGGAAAACGATCCCTTTGTTCCAGCAACGATTATCCGCGCCGCGACGGCCATGAATGTGGGGGATATTAGTAAACCGATTCCGGTTGGAGCGCATTTTATGATTATTCGCTTGATCGATCGTAAAGAAAACAACAAGGGATCTTTAGTTGAAATAAAAACAGCATTACGTAAGCAATTAGCTCTACAGAAAGCTGCTCCACTGAAGGAAGTAACAGCGGCATTACGTAAAAAAAGAAACGCGATCATCTTGGACCCGCAGCTGAAATGATTTTTTAGTTGACAACTTTTTAGTGGATTGATAAGATTGTAATTAGCTAAAACCTACTAAAAGACTCGGAAATATGTTGAGGAGGAAATAAGAAATGGCAAAATTAGTTCAGAACATTACTCAATTGATTGGTGATACTCCATTGGTTCGCTTAAATCGTGTAGTTCCTGAAGGCAGTGCAGAAATTTATTTGAAGCTGGAATTTCAAAATCCAGGCTCAAGCGTTAAAGACCGTATTGCAATCAGCATGGTAGAAGTGGCTGAGCAAGAAGGCAAATTAAAACCAGGTGCAACCATTATCGAACCAACGAGTGGCAACACGGGAATTGGTTTGGCTATGGTAGCTGCTGCAAAAGGTTATAAAGCGATTTTAGTTATGCCAGAAACAATGAGTATTGAACGACGCAGCTTATTGAAAGCATACGGAGCGCAATTGGTGCTTACACCAGGAACGGAAGGCATGAAAGGCGCTATTCGCCGTGCAGAAGAGCTTCAAGCCGAGAATCCGGATTATTTTATGCCGGGTCAATTCAAGAACCCAGCGAATGTGAAAGTTCACCGCGAGACAACTGGCCCAGAAATCGTTGAAGCGATTAAATCGCATGACGGTAAATTGGATGCATTCATTTCAGGCGTTGGTACAGGCGGAACTATTACTGGAGCGGGTCAAGTATTGAAAGAAAATTTCCCGAACATTAAAATTTATGCAATCGAGCCTACCAATTCTCCAGTACTCGCTGGCGGTAAACCAGGACCGCATAAAATTCAAGGAATCGGCGCAGGATTTATTCCTGACATCCTCGATACCAAAATTTATGACGAGATCATTGCTGTCGATAACGAAGAAGCTTATGAAACAGCACGTCGCGTGGCCAAAGAAGAAGGTATTTTAGGCGGTATTTCCTCAGGTGCGGCTATTTTCGCGGCATTGAAGGTAGCTAAAGAATTAGGAAAAGGTAAAAGAGTTGTTGCTGTTATTCCAAGTAACGGTGAACGTTACCTTAGTACGCCTTTATACCAATTCGAAGATTAATTTTAATAAGCAGGTTTGTCTGCATATCAAGCCTCTCCCTTGCGGAGGGGCTTTTGCTTTTGCGCTATTTTCGCTATACTATGATGCATATATACTTATAGAGTGTGTTCAAAAAATAGCGAAGTGGAGTAATGGGTGTGCTTGTAAAGTCGAAAGTTTTGCTTTAGCAAAACTGGCTTCGTAAGCATATGCTTGTGCTGACTTTGAAAATGAGTTTCCCCCTTCGCCAATTCAAGAAACTCATTTTCAACTGAAGCTGGAAAGCGCATTTATTACGCAACATAGCTATACCTTTTGAACACACTCTGTTAACGGGCAGCTAGGTGCTATTTCCATTTGAAACAGGGGGCATATAGTGATTGTTACTTCATATAAGCAATGGCAGGAGTGGGCGAAAAGCTATACGATGCTGCCCTTTGTGAGCAAATATCCGTTTCCGGAAAGTAAAATAGCCAGCTGGGAAAAAGCATGGGAGCAGGCGGATAAGGCCTCTTTTGTATTGGAAAGCGGAAAAAGCGGACGGTACAGCTTTCTTGGACTTAAACCTTCAGCGACGATACACGGTAAAGTGAATGAACTCGGGGCAATAGCTGGCGATAATTCGATAAAGAATACTCCTTTGGCTCAGATCAAACGATTTATGGCCCCTTTTCATTCTCCGCGAGTTGAAGGCGCACCGAAGTTTATTGGGGGTTGTGTTGGTTTCTTGGGCTACGATATCGTTCGCTCCTTAGAACGACTGCCCCATTTAGCGATAGACGATTTACCATTGCCGGATTATGTGATGATGCGTTTTGATCAGCTTTGGATTATCGACCATCGTGATCAAGCCTTGTATTGTGCGTCGCATACTTTTATTGCCAAAGATAGCTTATTTAGCAGTGAGTCTGCTGAATCTGTTTTGCTGCAGTTGTATGAAGCTGCGCGGGAACAAACGGAAGCCATGAAACGACAGTGGGATGAGATTGTTGCTGGGGGTCAAAATGCTAGCTCAGAAGAGCGCGAGCGTCTATATCAAATGGCGCTTAAGGAAAATCGTTTGGCCATTGATGTTGAAGCGATGCTGAATGTCGATCGAGCTTTTAATAAGCAGGATTATATGTACGCTGTGGAGCAAATAAAAGCATATATTCGCCAAGGAGACGTATTCCAGGTTAATTTATCTGTACGTCAAAGTCGTAAGTTAAATATCGATAGAGAACAGCCTGTTAGTCCCGAAGAAATATATGAATGGCTGCGCTTGATCAATCCTTCGCCTTATATGGGTATGCTGCGTTTCGCAGATTTTCAGCTTGTATCGGCTTCGCCAGAGCTGTTGGTTCAATTGGAGGATGGGGTCGTTCGTGCTCGTCCGATAGCAGGTACCCGACCGCGTGGTGTTGATGATGCAGAGGATCAAAAGCTTGCGAATGAGCTTATATTTAATGAAAAAGAACGCGCAGAGCATGTAATGCTGGTCGATCTGGAACGAAATGATTTGGGTAAAATATCTAGTTATGGTACTGTAAAAGTAGATGACTTCATGGTCATTGAATATTATTCTCATGTTATGCATATTGTTTCCGAAGTTAGAGGCGAGTTAGCAGTAGGAAAAGATGCTTATGATGTGTTAGCCGCTGTTTTTCCTGGAGGCACCATTACGGGAGCGCCGAAAATTCGCACGATGGAAATTATCGAAGAACTTGAACCCGTTCGCCGCGGTCCTTATACAGGATCGCTCGGATGGATTGACTACAACGGAAATATGGAATTTAATATAGTTATACGAACCATGGTTGTTTCAGAACAGACGGCGTATATTCAAGCGGGAGCGGGCATAGTCATTGATTCCAACCCAGAGAAGGAATATGTCGAATCAATTAATAAAGCCAAAGCGTTATGGAAAGCGATCGAATTTAGTGAGCAGCAAGCAGACGGATTAAAGTTGAAGGAGTGAGCATATGATTTTGGTGATCGATAATTATGATTCTTTTACGTATAACCTGGTGCAATATTTAGGAGAATTGGGTGAAGAAGTGGTTGTTTATCGCAACGACGAAATTGATTTGGCAGGTATTGAAAAGCTTAAACCCAGTCATATTCTGATTTCACCGGGACCCTGCACGCCGAATGAAGCGGGTATTAGCTTAAGCTTGATTGAACATTTTAAAGGTGTGATTCCCATTTTCGGGGTTTGTCTGGGACATCAATCGATTGGACAAGCATTTGGCGGCGAAGTCATTCGCGCAGAAAAACTAATGCATGGCAAGACTTCACAAATTGAACATGATGGCAAAACAATTTTTGAAGGTATCCCTAGTCCTTTTACGGCTACGAGGTACCATTCACTTATTGTTCGTAAAGAAACGCTGCCAGACAGCTTGGAGATTAGTGCCGAGACTGCAGATGGCGAGATTATGGGCCTACGCCACAAGGAATACGCCATCGAAGGGGTTCAGTTCCATCCGGAATCGATTATTACCGATCATGGACTGCAGCTTTTACGCAACTTTTTGAAACGCACCGCAGCGGATGGAGTTCGTGGATGAAAATCATCCTGAACGGCAGCATTTGCGAAGAACAGGAAGCCGTGGTCTCAGTATATGATCACGGTTTTCTTTACGGGATAGGTTTGTTTGAAACCTTTCGCACATATAATGGCAAAGCTTTTATGTTAAGTGAACACCTCGAACGTTTGCGCCAAGGGTGTAAGGATTTGTGGATTCATATAGAATTGGACCCACAAGCGATTCAACAGCAAATCCAGCAATTGCTGGCCGTAAATAATTTGGCGGATGCCTATTTTCGCTTATCCGTTTCGGCTGGTGCGGATTTGCTTGGTTTACCATCTGACGCATATGAAACGCCAACGGTTATTCTTTATATTAAGCCGTTACCTGCTTTAGATGAAAAACTTTATGAACATGGAAGGTCGCTGCAGCTGCTAAGTTTACGTCGTAACTCTCCGGAGGGTGCAGGTCGCTTGAAGTCTTTTCACTATATGAATAATATTTTGGCTAAACGTGAGATGGCGAGCTACCCATGGGCAACAGGTGCAGAAGGACTCTTTTTAAACAATGAAGGTGTTATTGCGGAAGGGATTGTCAGTAACTTATTCTTCATTCGGAATGGAAAATGTTATACACCGCAGCTAGAAACCGGAATTTTACCGGGGATTACTCGCGCAGCAGTGATTGAAATAGCTCATGATGTGAAGTGCAGTGTGGAAGAAGGATTATATGATTGGGAAGAGCTTAAAAAAGCGGATGAAATTTTTCTGACTAATTCTATTCAAGAGATTGTACCGGTAAATGTTTTGTTTGATACAGAAGGTCGTAAATTTACCGTTGGCGATGGAAAAGCAGGAGTTATGACAAGGCAATTTTTACGATTGTATCAATGGAAAAGAGGGAGCGAATGTTTAGAATGAATCATGCTCCAATAGATGCCGTTTTAAAATGTCGAAATAAAACATTGCAGCTCGGGACAAAAACACTCGTAATGGGCATTTTAAATGTGACCCCGGATTCCTTTTCGGATGGCGGGGATTTCGTGTCCTTGAAAAAAGCTGTAGAACGAGCTAAGCAAATGGCTGCAGAAGGCGCGGATATGATTGATATCGGTGGCGAATCCACACGACCGGGAGCTGAACGCATCACTTTGATAGAAGAATTGCGACGTGTTATTCCCATAGTGGAAGCCATTAGCACAGCTATAGATTTGCCGATATCTGTAGATACTTACAAAGCGGAAGTGGCTCGACAAGCATTGAAGGCAGGAGCTCATTTAATCAATGATGTCTGGGCCTTGCAAGGAGATGTTGAAATGGCAAGGGTCATTGTCGAATTTGGATGTCCCGTTGTATTGATGCATAATCGCAAAGAGGCAAATTACAATCACTTTTTGACGGATATCGTTGAAGATTTGCAGAAAAGCATTGAACAAGCAGAAAAATCAGGAATTGATCGTAAACAAATCATGATTGATCCAGGTATAGGCTTTGCCAAAGACTATGAACAGAATTTATTGCTGATGAATCATTTGCACGAGTTGGTGGCTCTGGGTTATCCTGTTTTATTAGGAACTTCTCGTAAAAGTATGATCCAACAAACTCTTCAGTTACCTGCAGATGATGTAGTAGAAGGAACGGCTGCAACCGTAGCGCTCGGCATTGCGCAAGGCTGTCAAATCATCCGTGTTCATGATATACGGCAAATGAAACGAGTCGCTGCAATGACCGATGCCATCGTACGTCGTTAACATGTCGAATCGAGTAATTAGGAAGGGAGCCCATTTATGGATAAAATAATTCTAACACGCATGGCATTTTATGGTTATCATGGTGTTTATGCGGAAGAGAATAAATTAGGGCAACAATATTATGTGGATGTCGAGCTATCTTTGCCTTTGGCAGAAGCCGGAACTAGCGACGAACTTGAGTATACCATTAATTACGCTGAAGTTTACCATACGATTCAAGGCATAGTTGAAGAGCAGATGTTTCGCTTGATTGAGGCTTTAGCAGAAAATATTGCATCCGTGCTGTTACAAACATATACTAGAATCAATGAAATTAAGGTGAGAGTTGTTAAGCCAAACCCGCCGTTCAAAATATTTTTCGAAGGCGTTACTGTAGAAATTACCAGAAAGCGAGCTTAATGATGGATTCTTCGCTGCAATCTAACAGTCAAATCTATATCGGATTAGGCTCTAATATAGAAAATAGGGAGTATTATTTAACGGAAGCCATTCGGCGGTTAAACCAGCATTCGGATATAAAGGTATCACTTTGTTCGAGTATTTATGAAACCGATCCTATAGGAAATACGGATCAAGCCGCCTTTCTTAATATGGTTATTCAAGTGGAATCTACACTCACTGCATCAGAATTATTAGCGCATATGCTTAAGGTAGAATTGCAGCTCGGTCGAACACGTGAGATTCATTGGGGACCGCGCACGATTGACCTTGATTTATTGCTTTTTGGTCAGCAGCAATTGGATACGGAAGAGCTTCAGATTCCACACCCGCGTATGAAAGAACGCGCATTTGTACTCATACCGCTTGCGGAGATTATAGATGAATCGCCGGCTTTAGGGGCTGCTTCACTGGTAAATAGTCTAGAATTGTTGGATGGAAAGGAAGGCGTTGTACGATGGGGAGCAATCCGCTTGCAAGAAGAATAAGAGCTTTTCGCAAATTAAAAGGCTTTACACAAACGGAACTGGCTGAGTCTGTAGGCGTTTCGATCGCCATTATCGGTGCAGTTGAACGCGGCGCACGAAAAGCGGAAGGATCTTTGATCCAACGTATATCCGAGGTGCTTGGAGTGGATCAGCAGGAACTGCTTCCACCCGTTCAGCCATTAGAGGAGAGATAATCATGGAATTAAAAATAGGGAATGTCGTTGCAAAGAATAATGTGGTGTTAGCTCCAATGGCTGGAGTTTGTAACCCGGCGTTTCGGCTTATCGCTAAAGACTTTGGCTGCGGTTTAGTTTGTGCGGAAATGGTTAGCGACAAAGCCATTGTCCATAAAAATGAACGGACGATGCAAATGCTTTTTGTAGATGACCGTGAAAAACCGCTAAGCTTGCAGATTTTTGGTGGGGATGTAGAAACATTAGTTGAAGCGGCTAAAGTGGTAGATCGCCATACCAATGCGGATATTATTGATATTAATATGGGCTGTCCAGTTCCCAAAATCACCAAATGCGATGCAGGAGCACGCTGGTTATTGAAGCCCGATAAAATTGAAGAAATGATCGCTACCGTAGTCAAAGCAGTGAATAAGCCGGTTACAGTTAAAATGCGTATTGGTTGGGATGATGAACATGTTTATGCTGTACAGAATGCAAAAGCTGTAGAAAATGGCGGCGGCCAAGCAGTATCCGTTCATGGACGTACACGTGTGCAAATGTATACCGGTACGGCTAATTGGGATATTATTAAAGAAGTTAAACAGGCTGTTTCGATTCCGGTAATCGGTAACGGCGATGTTTTTACACCTGAGGACGCACGGAGACTGCTTGACCACACGGGTTGCGATGGCGTGATGATTGGACGAGCAGCGCTTGGTAATCCGTGGATGCTTTATCGTACTATTCAATACCTAACGGATGGCATTTTGTTGCCTGAACCATCGGCCGCAGAAAAAATTCGCATCGCCATCCTGCATATGGATCGTTTAATCGACTTAAAAGGTGAACGCATCGCAGTCAAGGAAATGCGTAAACATATGGCGTGGTATTTAAAAGGATTAACGGGTTCGGCGAGGGTGAAAGATATTCTAATGGAACTTTCCGAGCGCGACAAAATGGCGGATGTTTTATTGGACTATGTAGCGCATTTGGGATCAGAGCCAACCATCATGGTTGAGGAAGAAGCAGCTGTATTCCATTAAAATCCAGAATCCATGGCCTTTTGTCTGAGATTGACATTTTTCCAAGGTTGCAATATAATCAGTCAATAAACTGAGCGAATACAATTTTCAAGTCATTAGGATTCGTGTCTGTAATATATTTAATAAGGGTACATTTGGTGAATTCATAACGATCGGGGATCAAATTGATTCAGCGCTATGGAAATCTTTCACGTGACAGGGGATCAGCAAGGAATGGCTGAAAAAGAAGTTATACTTACCCAAGAGGGCTTGAAGAAGCTTGAGGATGAACTAGATAGTTTGAAATCAGTCAAACGTCGCGAGATAGCTGAAAGAATTAAGGTAGCGATAGGTTACGGGGATATCAGCGAAAACTCCGAATATGAGGATGCGAAGAATGAACAAGCTTTTGTTGAAGGTCGTATCATCACTTTAGAAAAAATGCTGCGAAATGCACGTATCATCAATAGTGACGATGTGGATACAAACACAGTTAGCGTCGGTTCAATTGTGACTTTAAAGGATTTGGAGTTTGGCGAGTTAGTGGAGTACTCTATCGTGGGTACTGCTGAATCCGATCCGTTGCATAATAAAATTTCCAATGAAAGCCCAGTGGGCAGAGCCATTCTTGGTAAAAAGAAAGGCACCTCAGTAGACGTTAGCGTTCCTGTAGGTGTTGTTCAATATCAAATTATTGACATTAAAAAGTAATATTAAATCCCGTTAGGATCTTTTATGGAAAGCTTCCGTTGGAAGCTTTTTTCAAATTCTAGGTAGAATAACATGTCAGCTAAGGCTTAGATGATTTTAGGAGATGATACAATGAGTGAGGAATTGGAACTGAATGAGCTTCTGGTCATTCGCCGCAATAAATTGGACGAGCTGCGTTTATTAGGGATTGATCCTTTTGGACAAAAATACGAGCGCACCCATTTGGCGAAGGATATTCTAGATACTTACAGCGAGCAATCGAAGGAAGAGCTTGAAGCTTCTTCTGTGCAGGTAAGTATTGCCGGAAGAATTATGCAAAAACGGGGAATGGGGAAAACGACGTTTGCGCATATTCAAGATATTTCCGGGAAAATACAAATTTATGTACGTAAAGATACCGTGGATGAAGTGCAATTTCAAGCATTTGAAATTTTGGACATCGGTGATATTATTGGCGTAAACGGAGTTGTGTTCAAGACACAAACCGGAGAAACCTCGATTAAAGTGCAGTCGCTTGCGGTTTTAACGAAATCACTTTACCCTTTGCCCGATAAATTTCATGGATTAAAAGATGTTGAAATGCGCTATCGTCAGCGTTATGTGGATCTGATTATGAGTGAAGAAGTCAAAGGAACATTTATTTTACGTTCTAAAATTATTCAATCCATGCGTCGTTATTTAGATGATGCAGGTTATTTAGAGGTGGAAACACCTACCTTGCATTCTATTCCGGGTGGAGCTTCCGCGCGTCCTTTTGTAACACATCATAATGCTTTGGATATGCAATTATATATGCGGATTGCGATCGAGCTGCATTTAAAACGATTGATTGTCGGTGGACTTGAAAAGGTTTATGAAATAGGTCGCGTATACCGTAACGAAGGGGTGTCGACACGTCATAACCCTGAATTTACAATGATTGAGTTGTACGAGGCATATGCAGACTATACGGATATTATGCGCTTAACGGAGCAATTAATTGCTCATATCGCACAGGAAGTTTTGGGAAGCACCGTCATACATTATCAAGGTCAAGAAATAGATCTCACGCCTGCGTGGAAAAAAATAAGTATGGTCGACGCCGTTAAAGAAATTACAGGTGTTGATTTCAGTCAGCAGATTAGCAATGAAGAAGCGCATCGTTTAGCTACAGAACATAAAGTCCATGTAGAGCCGAATATGACATCCGGTCATATTTTAAATCAATTTTTTGAAAGATTTGTGGAAGAAACCTTAATTCAGCCTACGTTCATTACAGGTCATCCGGTGGAAATTTCGCCTTTGGCCAAAAAGAATGCAGAAGATCCGCGGTTTACAGATCGTTTTGAATTATTTATTGTGGCGCGTGAGCATGCGAATGCATTTACCGAATTAAATGATCCGATCGACCAACGGGAAAGATTTGAGTCGCAGTTAGTAGAGCGTGAACAGGGCAATGATGAGGCGCATTTGATGGATGAAGATTTTGTGCGTTCATTGGAGTACGGACTTCCACCTACAGGTGGGTTAGGCATTGGGATTGATCGTCTTGTTATGCTGTTGACGGACGCTCCTTCTATTCGCGATGTACTGTTGTTTCCTTCAATGCGTGAAAAGCATATGGATTAATTTCACTTATGTGTAAAAACGCCGAGTACGGCGTTTTTTTGTGTTTTAAAACAAAATAATTAGGCTAAGTTAAGGAAACATTCCTCGCATTTGATGCATAACTTAATGAATGAATGGTTTCATTGAAATTTGGTTAAAATAACTACTTGCATTGTTCAGGTACTTTATGATATCTTATAAAAGTCGCTTTTGAGCGGCAACACAACTTGCCCTTTGAAAACTGAACAACGAGTGAAGGAAGTAAAAATGGATTAGCTACGGCTAAGCCAAGGAATGCCAGTTTAAAGAATGAGCAAAGAAA
>JAQBPR010000130.1 GCA_028287395.1 Bacilli bacterium | reverse complement strand
GAGCTGCAAGTTCCTCTTTCGTTTTGCGAAGCTCTTCTAATTCTAATGTGGTTTCTTCTGGTATTTCTTTGACGGGTTTAGGAAATTCTTTATTTTTGATTCGATCCTGTAAAGTTTTATTGAAATCCTGAGCAGCTGTAAGCTCCAATTTTGCCTTATCTAAATCCGCTTTTAGCTTCTTTGCCGTTCCGTTTTCACCTGCCGTTTTAAGCGCGGTTTGTAAATCTTCGTTTAATTTGAGGACCAGCTCATTATGGGAATTTACAAGTAATTGAGAGTGTTCGTTTGCGGCGGCTATTGCTTCTTCATTTGCAATACGATCCGCCTCCGCTGCGTCCTGCGCATCCTTCAATTGCTTCTCTAGAAGTTTTTTATCCTTAATGGCTTGCTTATATTCGCTGGCACTCATTTTGGTGGCATCATTCTCTTTTACAAAGTCTTCCCGATGCTCTGAAGGCAGGCCCATCAAGGCTAGAGCGTGGGTGTATCCCAAATTCGTAATCGATTCCGAATTTGATTTATTGCCAAATTCTTCGTGCATTTTCATCAATTTATTAGCTGTGCTGTGAGAGTAATTTACATATTCCTCTAACCAATTTCCCCATTCGCCATGCCCTACACTCTGCTTAGCTTCTATGAGTTTTTTTCCAATTTCAAGGCTATTATTAAAAACAAAATCGCGCGTTTGCTCTTTGATAACATTAATCTCAGTTGCAATTACCTGAGGATCTCTAATAATGATTGTTGTCATATAGCTATCTCCATTCCTTTTAAGTTTGCTTTATCCAATCGATTTTGTTTTCTGTTTAACCGCTTTTTTCTAACGAGCTGCTCTAAGAAGTGTTTGACCTCCGGAGTGGGAAGGCAATGGTCGAATCCTTGGGTTTGAGTGATAAAATTATCTATGATCTCCATTGTAAAAAAAGGAACATCGGGTTCACTAGTGCGTCTTATAACAAATAGGTCGCATTCCTCACCGGCATACTCTTCTGCATAACCACCAACGCAAATTTTCAATTCCTTGCCTTCGTTAAACAATTCATCCATATTGGCTATTGGTCGGATTAGAAAACCATTTGCTTCGAATGTGAATTTTTTCAACTGATTAAATCGTTTGGTTATGAGTGAATTAAGAGCTTCACTCTGCTCTATTCTCACTAATTCTATTGTTTTTTTATGAGCTGCATCTAAGTTATTTGGGAAAAGGGTAGATTCTTTTGTTACGTCATATCCAAGATTCCGACAGTCTTTGAGGTAATCTCGCCAAGTGATTAGGACAGATCCGCCTGTATCATATCGTTTGTTTGCTCCCGGACGTCTCAATTGCTTAAGTACATATTTTATTGCTTTAGAAAAATAAACGCCGATTTCAAGTAATGCAGCATTTTTTGAATCAGAATTGGTTATATCTTGTAGTTTTTTAGATTGGTTAAACGTTAGAATTACGCCTCTGTCTTTGAAAAATCTATAACTATGGAGTACTGAGGAAGTGATTTCAACGCCAGATGTCATCATATCCTTGATCTCCATTTTAGAAAGCCTGAACACCTTCTCTAATGATTCCCCTCGCCAATTAATACACTTATGCATTTGTTTACCTTCCATTTTTTCATCAATAAGCCCGTCTAGGTTCATTTTTGTTAAATATTCGACGCAAGGATATTTGGCATATAACCCGAAATATTTAACCATGTCTGTGCCAGGCTCACCTTTAAGTCTCACTCGCCCAAACGACCAACTACCATGCCATTCATCCGATTTCCTCCGCCAAAAGTAGGTTTTCCATTGACTGTATTGAAACGGGGTTCCTTTAATTGCTTCATCTATGTTTGCCTCGGACATATAGAACGTTTGAGCTTGCATAGAGTTATCCAGTTCACTAATTATCGATTTTGCCTCGCGGAATTTATAATCAGGCCAATCACTCCGTATCATCCGGCTACTCCCAAGCCGTTCTTTACCCTTGCCTTTGGGGTTTCCTGGAATAAACAAATACTCGGCGCGAACGTTAAATACTGAATCCACTTTACGGTAGTCGCCCGAATAATCTCGTTTTACGTGCACACCTCTCGCAACAAGAGCATTAGAATTGATAATAGATTTCTCATACCATAGCACGTAAGTAGAATCGATTAGTTTTTTCCGACCCCTATTAAGGTTTTTCGTTAAACAGTGCGAATTGCAAAAGTGACAAAAACGACCTGTATTTTCCTTAATTAAGGTTGCAGACTCCCATTCATTTCTGCAATGAGAGCAAAATACCATTTGCTTCTTGCCAATGCGTTGGATGAATAAATATCTGCTAGATAAAAGAGCGGTATTGTTTACATAGTCACAAAACTCTTCGCTCATTGTGGGTGGTAAATGTGACATAACTTCTAGAACAGATGACATATTAGAACCTCCTAAAATAAATCCTCAGTTTTAATGCCAATTGGCTTTTTGGCTTGCCCATCAATACCAAAATAATGTAATACAACTGCATAGCCCTCTGGATCTGATAACATTCCACCGTTTTCCTCTTTGGTGGCTTCCTGACGCATTGCATCGATACTGCCTTTGATTGTTTTGCCCTCCGTCATGATCGCAGCTGCGTCCGCTGGGTTCTTTTTCAAATGGTCCAGAAGGTATTGACCTATTACCTTTACATATTTTTTACCTTGCTCCATTTCTGCTTCTAACTTTTGATTTGCTTCGAGTAGCATTTTTGATTCATCCTTTCATTAGCTTGATTTCTGAATTCGTGCATCTGCTGTACAATACTGGCACTCATGATAATGATAGAATCCTATCTCGATAGACAGTCCTGAAAAATAAAGCGTTTGGCTACCCAATGGAATGACGGATCTGCATATTCCGCAGTTGTGAGCTGCACGAGTGCGTTTTGTTGGGCGAATCCGCCGAAATTCAACATTGTATTTTGGGAATGGTATCTCCAGATTAAAGGTAAGGTGATCAGTGATCATCTATTTTCCTCCCTTGGAAACCCACGCGAATTCCCTGTTTAAGTTATTCGGCTTGCCGATAATGTAAGCATAGTCTTTAGGAATATAGCTGCTAGATTCGACATCTAGTAATCCGTGCG
>JAQBPR010000120.1 GCA_028287395.1 Bacilli bacterium | reverse complement strand
TACATTTTTCATATGACAATTTTTTTGTTTAACCCCTAAAAACTTCCTTTCACTTGTCGAATTGGATGATTTATTTATGTTGCTTTCATTTAAAGACTGCAAAAATATTCTCTTAAATTTGCAGCCTTATCTCAATATGAATTTTTCTCCGTTTAATACAAAAAAAAGAACGAACCCCATTTAGGAGACTCGTTCCCTTTTCCATATTCACCGCAATCTCAAGTCTCAACTCAGGCATTCTCCTTTCTTGTTATATAGCACGATTCGCGCAAAAACCGGGTTAAGTGGATCGTACTCTGGAAAAATAGACTAACCTGTCGGTTAATATGTTCAAGCCGCAAACGTATGAAAGAGAATTGGAATATTGCAGATTTCCGTGTAATTAAAGCGGCATTCAGTTCGGTGTATCATCCTACTCCTTCATTACTACATTTTTTCACAGACGTTTGCCCCTGGTGACAGCTACGCTGGAACTGGGCTAGATAGCGCACATGCCGAACGCACTAAAAAAGCAGCCACGAGTTAATATCGTGACTGCTTTTACTTTCTCCAGACAATTTATTTAGTGGCTGGTGTGGCTGGTGTGGTTGCACCGTTGTTTACTTCTTTATCATCTTGCTTGTTATTGTCATCCTGCTTGTCATTTACAATATTTGTTGCGATCTTCGTGATATTTGCTTTTTGTTTGTCGTATTGGGCTTGGGTGATCTTTTTGTCGGCAAGTTTTTGGTCCAGGATCTTTGTAATCTGGGTTACTTGCAAATCAATCACACTTTGTACGGCTACGCCTTTTTCAGTCGCTAAATCAGCAATCGATTTGCCTGGGACTAGGGCTGCTTTCAAATCAGCCGCACTTGAAAATCCTAAGAGTGTTGCGGTTCCACTCAGGTCTATTTTAGCTCCTTCGTGATTTTTACCAGCACGATCACCATGCTCTCCCTTTTGTATGGAGTCTACGGTTTTATCGATATTTGTTGCAAAATCTGCTTTTTCTTTATCCAGCTTGGCGTTTTCTTCCGTCGTCAATTCAGCCTTCAGGGCTTCGCGGGAAATTCCTTGATCGGTTGCGATCTGTGCCAATGTTTCTGTTGCTGATTTTGTTTTAAACGTGGTCTTGTCCAATTTCAAGAAGGCAAGAAGTTGATCATTTACTCCTCTAATTCCTTCCCAGGAATGATTATTTTGATTGTCTTTCTGCGGAGCAACAGAAGCGGCTGGAGCTGTAGGAGTTGCGGCAAAAGCATTTTTCGAAATCAGTACCACTCCACTACCGCCAATGAGCGTCAATGCCATCGCTCCCATAATAATTTTTTTAGCAAAAGGTTTTTTCATATTTGTTCCTCTTTTCTTTTCTATTATTTTTGTCTCAAACAAGTCTCAACAAAACTAAACCGATGGAGAAAAGTATTAGGTTATGTTTGTTGTCGTACAACTAAGGAAGTTACGGGGTTCTTTTTCTCTAAACTCTCTACCCTCCTTCTTAATGTATGTTTGTGCTACAGGGATAACCTTACCAATGAAATATAAGGTTAACGTTAAATTCACCTGAAATTTAAATGAGAGTGCAATACGTTCACATTCCGTACATAACTAAAGCTTAGTTACGGTTCTTCGTCTTTAACAAGTTATCTGCTTTCGTCTTGCATTATCACGCTAAAAAAAACAGACCACATTTTAGTGGTCTGAAGCGGCACTATATTACTGCAAGCATTAAACATTCCAATTTCTTCTTGGTTTATATCCTGCATTGTTAAGAAAATCGGACATTACGTCCTGAGATAAAGCGTTCATGTCAGTGCCAGCTCTCTTAGACAGCAACATCATTTTGCAGGCTAATTCCAGTGTATGCAGTGCCATCCTCGCCTCACGGATACTCACATCGTATACCAATACGCCATGGTTTTCCAAAATCAAGATATTAGCCAGTTTGGCTTTCTCTCTTACGGCCTGTCCCAATTCTTCGCTTCCCGGATGGTGGTATGGCACACGTTCCACGCGTTCCAGGTAATACATCGTTTCTACAAACCAATCTTTGGCGACGTTAAGCGAAGAACAAGCGACAAGTGTACTGTAAAAAGGGGATGCGTGCAAAACAGCTTGAATATCCGGTCGGGATTGATAAATCGCCCTATGCATGGGAATTTCTTTAGATGGCTTCTTTTTTTCCAAGACGGTTACCCCTCCGAAAAGCGGACATTCCACCAAATCATTGTTCTCTAACTCCCCCAAGTAGGTACCGCTGGCCGTAATCATAAATTCCTCTGAGCCGCTGCGAGCGCTTATGTTACCCGCGTTGCCCCATGCCAACTGATTTTCCATCATATATTTCCCGACGCTTTGTAGCTCCTTACGAACTAGTAGAGGATTTAGCATGCGGTGTCTCCTTTATTGTAAATCTATGCTTATGAAGGAAATAGGTTTGGAAGAAATGAAACTAACTGTGGAAAAAAGATAACCAACAAAATATCAACGATGATCATCAAGGCGAACGGAATAACTGCGATCGCTGCTTTCTCAAGAGAGACGCCGGCTATCCCGCTCGATATATATAAATTCAACCCAATCGGAGGGAGAATAATCCCGATAGCGGAATTCATCATGAGCAATATCCCGAATAAGTAAGGATCGATTCCCATTTGGCTCAAAACCGGAAGCAAAATTGGTACAATGACGATTATGGTCGTATTTGTCTCCAAAACCGAATGCACAATGAGAAGCAACAATTGCAAACCGATCAACAAGACATAAGGATTATGAATCGTATTGACGAGAAAAAGGCTTACTTGCTGAGGAATTTGTTGAGTGACCAAAAACCAGCCAAGCAAAGTGGCATTCGAAATAATAAAAACCACCATACTGGAAGTAATCACCGCATTGATAAAACTTCGCTTGAACTTCTTCCAGTCTAAAGATTTATATACAAAAATAGAGATTAGCAGCACATAGATAACTGCAACAACACCTGATTCGGTAGGTGTGAAAATACCAGTTAAAATCCCGCCCAAAATAATCACGGGAGCGAATAATGCCAAAATTCCGTCTTTAATAATAGCCCAGGATTGCTTCATCCCCGGGAAAGGCTCAACAGGATAACCCCGTTTGCGTGAAATAAAAAAAATAACAACCATAAAAGATAACGCCGTCATGACTCCCGGAACGATACTGCTTAAAAACAGCCTGCCGACCGAGGTATTCGTCACCGTTGCATAAATAATTAATGAAATCGCCGGAGGGAAAAGCATTCCAAGTGAACCGCCTGCCGCTTGCACCGCTGCAGCAAAGCTCGGAAGATATCCCCGTTTTTTCATCGCAGGGATCATGATGGAGCCTATCGCTGCCGTATCGGCTGTACAAGAGCCGGAAATATCGGCAAACTCAACGGAAGCGGCAATAGTCGCCATACCCAACCCGCCGGGAAGCCACCCGACCAACAGCTCGGCAAAATTAATAAGTCTGCGGGCAACCCCGCCCTCAACCATTAATTGTCCTGTCAGCATGAAGAACGGAATCGCCATCAAGATAAAAGAATCGACTCCACCCAGCAAACGATTTGGAATATCATCCAAACGAATACCGCCCGCCATCAAAGCAATAATTGTAGATGATCCGAGCGCTATCGCCACAGGTACGCCAAGCCCAAACAGCACGACAATACTAATGAGCAATATCCAAATCATTCGTTACCCCTTCTTTCTCCGAATCGCTGCCGTTTATTTGCTTCCTTATTAAGTAGGGAAGATGAAGTAACATGCATAGCATTCCGACAGGTATCGCTACATACTGCCATGACATGGATATTTGTAATGCCGGAGTTTGTTCCATCTGTACTCGTTCAGTTACGAGTATTCCCATGATCAAGACAACGGAAGCAAAGAATGCGTTTACAAATAGGGCGAATACGCCCACCCATTTTCTCACGCTAGGTGGAACAAGATTGACGATTACATTCAAACCTAAATGCGAACCGCGTTTTAACCCTACACTGGCCCCTAAGAAAACGAGCCAGGTAAATACGATTCTTGCATACTCCTCGGACCATGAGAGAGAATTATTAAAAACATACCTGGCCACCACCTGCCAGCACACCACTAGCACCAGTGAAACCAATAAAATACAGCAAAACCATTCCACAAAGGTATTGACGGCATTACTTAACCGTTTCAATCCTGTATCCATCTTGTTCCTACCTTTCTGTAATAGGTAATTTATTATTTTGTATTTACAATTTTGTCATAAATGTCTTTACCGTACTTGTCCGCATACTTTTGATGTACAGGTTTAACTGCCTCGATCAATTGAGTCGTATCCAACTGCACGACCTGCATTCCCTTTTGCTTTAATGTATTCAAAAGGACATCTTCTTGGTCAAATACGAGTTTATTTTCAAAATCAGTAGCTTCCTTTGCAGCCTCGTTGATTGCCTTTTGTTGATCTGCGGACAATTTTTGATAAGTCTTATCGCTCATCGCAAGCAGCACGTATCCGTACACATGGTTGGTCTGGATTAAATACTTTTGCACTTCGTTTAATTTGTTGCTTTCAATCAGAGCTAACGGGTTTTCTTGTGCGTCTATGACGCCGCTTTTCAGCGAAGTATACACTTGATTGAACGCCATCGGTGTCGGACTGGAGCCCATTGCTTTCCAGGCATCCACAGAAGCTGGAATTTCAGGAACACGAATCTTTAATCCTTTCAAATCTTTGATGGATGCTATAGTTTTATTGGTAGTAAGCTCCCTAGGCCCCCTCATCCAAAACGACAATCCCCGAACCTTGGATTTATCCAATAATTGCGTTTTCAATTCATCGCCGACAGGCCCGTAAAGAACGTGTTCCAGATGGGTTTTATCCCTAAAGAGATAAGGCAATTCAAGAATTCCATAGGTCGAATCAAAGCTCGAGAGAACCCCGGCTACTAATCCCATATCAACTGTTCCTGATTGCATGCCCTCGATGACGTCACGGTCCCCGCCCAACTGCGAACTCGGGTAAATTTGGACTTCGACCGACCCATTGGATTTTTCTTTAACCAATTGGGCAAATTTTTCGGCGCCCTTTTGCCACGCGTCGGTTGTGACGGCGATATGTCCCAGTTTCAGTACAACGGGTTTCTTAACGGAACCGGATGGATTCGTGGAATTCGAGGCACTGGGGGATGAACTTGCGTTTCCGCCCGAGGTGGCGCCAGAGTTATTCCCGCATGCAACTACAGTCAGAGCCAGTGTTAAAAAGAATACTAACATGATCGATTTTTTAAACATTTTCGTAAATCTCCTTTGTCTAATAGGATAGTAGTACTTTTAACGAATGATCTTTCTTTTGGTCCACGATTTCAAATGCGTTTTGTGCCTGCTGGTAAGGAAAAACATGGGTGATAATAGATTCGACCCTGATCGAATCGTTTGCAAGCAGATCAAGGGCGGTCTGAAAATCTTTATGCAGATAAGTAAAAGAACCAATGACTTCGATTTCTTGCGATTGAATGCGGACGATATCAAGCGGCTGCTCTTGATGGAACATAGCGACTGCGACCACTTTTCCACCTTTGCGAGCTAATTGCAAGGAGTCGTTGATAATTCCAGGAGCTTCTGCAGCAATAAGCACCACGTCAAAAGCACCTCCCGACATTTCCAAAGCCTTCACCGGCCAATTTTCCGTATTTCTTACATTTAGGGTGCCCGATGCGCCGCATTCTCTAGCTTTATCTAAGGCATAGTCCAGAACATCGGTTGCAAAAACGTATGAAGCCCCTGCAGCTTTAGCTGCCGATACCGCCAACACCCCAATAGGTCCCGCTCCCAAAACCGCCACTCTGTCCCCTGCACGAAAGTTCCCCTTCTGTAGAGCATGCACCCCTACGGCTAACGGTTCTGCCAACGTTCCAGCTTTATAATCCAGTGTTTCCGGCAGTATAAAAACGCAGGATTCCGGAGACGAGAAGTATTCCACCATAGTCCCGGTCCAATCGCCGACTCCCGGCGCTGAGCGGTTTTCACAGTAGTTGAAATCACCCGCCAGGCAGTATTGACATAAGCCGCACCAGCTTTGCGGAAGAACGGTAACACGGTCCCCCTTTTTTATGCGCTTGACTGCCGCACCGATTTCCACAGCTTCCCCAGCTACTTCATGGCCTAAAATGACCGGTGGTTTGCGAAAGGGATGGATACCTTTATAGGCATGTATATCCGAACCGCATATCCCCGCCATTTTTACACGTATCTTTACTTCATTGTCTCTAATCGATGGTGGTGTTACTTCCTTGATCTCCACCACTTTAATTTCTTTTAATGAAACCGCCTTCACAGATCTTCAACCCCTTAATCTTTTTTATATGAACAAGGTTTTTTTGGCGTTTTGCAGATGTTGTGTCATCAATTCAATTCCCGCCGCATTACCTTGCTTCAAATTTTTGAAAATTTCCACATGTTCCTGCAAAAAGAGCCTCATACGTTCCTTATCTTTTTTCAAGTGACGCAGCGTAATCCTTCTCAAGTGATCCTGGTAATTCAACAAAACGCGATGTATTTCCCTGTTTCCTGAAAATTCGCATAAAAGCAGGTGAAAAGCATGGTCGGCCAGAGTAAAACCTTTGACATCCAATTCATTTACAAAGTCTTCCGTTTCCCGTAAATTCTTTTCCACGGCATTGCACTGTTCTGCACTTAAGCGGCCACAAATCTGGGTTGCTACAAACACTTCCAATGCTTTTCGAAGATCGTAGATGTCGATAATCCTGTCTATTGAGAAATCGTTTATTATGATCCCCAGTTTGGATGAAACTGTAACGAAACCTTCGGCCTCCAATCGGGTCAAAGCAGATTTGATAGGCGTTTTACTCATTTGAAGAATCTCGATCAATTCCCGTTCCGATAAAAACTGCCCGGGGCTGAACTCTTCCTGTAGAATGCTATCCTTTATTTTGTCGTAAGCAATATCTTTCAATAACGGCGCCTGAGAGTTGGGTGCTTTTCTATTCTCCATGTATAACCACCTCCTTTGTATCTATTGTTTTCAGGGAATTGGCGCCTTTAATCTTGAGAAAATAATCAGGACTTCCCAACTGGCCTCCCTTCAAAGCCAATTCGAAACCATCCATATTTCCGTTAAACGAGTACGCCTTGCATAAAGGTGCACCCGGAGAAACGGGGAGCAGCATCTCCAATCCGAAGATATCCATCTCTCGCGTTACGAAACCAGATGTGTCGCCACCCGCGATAACAACCCGTCGTATATCAGTCAACTTAATGATTTCTTTGGTCCATCTGCCTAGTTGTTTCCCGATGAACTCACCGGATTGGGAATCCCGGATTCCTATAGCGCTTAAATGTCTACGTGTAGCTGCAATCGATTCGTCGTCCGGCCCTAGTACGGTATATATCACCACACTCTGTCCGTCATTCAAACGGGTGGAGACTTCATCAATCAAGGTTTGCGGCATAGATGACGAGTCGGCAATCTGATCCGCGGTAATTTTAATACCGTAGAAGCCTTGCTGCAATGCCTTTTCAATCTGATCTTTAGTAACCGGAGAAGCGCTTCCGGAGACTACGAGCAACCGATCCGCAGGGCTTACAGCCTCAGTTTCCTTTTCTTTTTCTTTGGGTTCGATACCGACCGACTTCCAAAAAGCGGTTAACGCATATTCGACACCGGAAGATCCGACAACAAATTGTTGGTGA
Source organism: Bacilli bacterium (assembly GCA_028287395.1). GTDB lineage: Bacteria > Bacillota > Bacilli > Paenibacillales > NBRC-103111 > Paenibacillus_AC. The sequence continues at coordinate 15,206 of JAQBPR010000120.1, read as the reverse complement.
TTCCCACCTTCCTCCCAAATTAGCTTCCCGCACATTTTCAGGCGGTTGTCATCCAAAACATCGAAGAGAAGTATTCCGACACGGGGATTTTCCATGATTTTACGTTCAAATCGTTCACGTACTTCTTCCGACTGCCCGTCCAACTCCAGAATATTCATCAAAGCGATTTGATCCGAAATTTGTCTGCTGAGGTGGATTCGAAGATCCGCTTCCAACATCGGCGTAACCGGGTGCCTTGACATGGTAGGATGGCGATCTAAACGGTGCACCTGATCGTCTATTCTCGCAAAATGTTGGCCGAATAAGGTGAAACGCCCTAGGGAAGGAACTCCTACCAAAACCGGAATGACACGCTGTCCCGTAAAATAATCCCTGGATAGCTCAATTGCTTTCCCTATGCTTCCAATCCCGGGAGAAGAATCGAAGGTTGAACATACCTTATAGTGGATAACAGCAGCTTGTAGTTTCGATAACTTTTCAAAAATCGGGCGTAGTTCCTGCTCCATATCTTGCGGATCTTTGGCCCGGCTCGTACCGGCAATCCCGATACAGCTAATCCCTTCAAACCGCTCCAGCATTTCTTCAGTCGGAGTATCTACAAAAAGAACGGTTCGGTAACCACTGGTTGCCAATGCCTCCATCGCATCAGTCGATCCGGTAAAATCATCACCGTAAAAAGCAAGAAGCAGCGAATCACTCATTTATTTAGTTTTCCCTTCTTATATCTAAGACTTTGAAAATTTAGTTATGGCGATCTTTAGTTCTGGATGCAATTCAGCATAAGTTTCGAGCGAAACCCCTTTGACAGCTGCCTCCCAACCGAGCTTCATGCTCGCTACTCCGGCTTCGATACCATCCGGGTGTGCAAGAATTCCACCGCCGGCCAAATGAATAACATCAACGGAACGTATCGCTTGATATGTGGGATGTGCGCTTCCGGCCCACTGCGCTGAAGAAAGGACCGGCATGACGCTATAACCGTTAAACATGGGAGTTAAGCAGTCTTTTACGGATTTGATAACCGATTCGTTGCTTTCGGTAAATTTGCTGTTGACTCCATTTGTATGCAGATGATCGACGCCAGCTAAACGGCACAGTTTCTGATAGGCGGTAAACTCCATCCCCAAAAGCGGGCAGCGCGTCATGGCACCCCATTGATTTCGATGACCATGAATGGGAAGCCCGGAATACCTGCGAAGATATTCCGTTCCATTGAGCCCGATGCTATTGATGCTGACCATCACACAGGTGCCGCCTGCGCGTGCGACAATATCGTGGTTTCTTCTAAGTTCATCAATGTCCCCTGTAATGTTAAATGCGTACATTAACTTCTTCCCGGTACGATCGGCGACCCGTTCTACTTCTTCCATGACTACTTTCACACGCTCAACCAAAGGAGCGGACACCGGATTTGCGCAGAGTTCGTCATCTTTGATGAAATCGATTCCCGCTTCCGCTAAATCACGAACCATTGGGCGATAATCTTCCGTACGAAGTCCGATGCTTGGTTTAACAATCGTCCCAATCAAGGGTCGGTTGTAGACATTAGTCAGCTTTCGGGTCCCCTCTATTCCGAATTGAGGACCGTGATACTTATTTGAGAACGCCCACGGAAGCTCCAAATCCAAAAGCCGAAGTCCGGAAAATTCACTTAGTTCGTACAAGTTTCCAGTAACCATCGCCATCAAGTTGGAAAGCGATGCACCGATATTATGAAAAGGGAATGATAATACAACGATCGCTCTTCGATAAAGCTTTCCATTGCTTTCTTTGGGAATGCTCGCTCCCGGCAGTGAAGGCGCGTCCACAGATTCCAATTCCCGAATGCTAACAACCCGGGCGCCATATTTCTCTTTTAGTTCGGGAGTTTCTCCAGGTACGGAAACGAATGTTCCGGTTGACTGTTCACCGGCCATCACCTCAGCAGCATATGACAGGGGGAAAGCGGTTTCAATCAGATATGTCGCCAAGATTCTTTCTTCTGACATACTGTACTCCTTTCCGGCTTGCAATTATAATTTATCGAAATATGATAGATCTATCTTAGATCTATGATAGATCTATCATAATGGGAGCGTTTTCTTTTGTCAAACTTTTTTTACGGGTTTGTCTTCTCCCGTGAAAGCCGGTCTGTTAAGGTGGAAGTCGATAGGCTGAGGGACATTAAATTATTCCAAGATCTTGATTTGGACCTATTGGAGTACCTCAGTGATAGCTTGGTTACAGAATTCGTATATATGGGAGAAACGGTAGTTGAACATGGGGAAGAAGGCAATAAATTTTATATCATCGTTCGGGGTCAGAAGTATTAAAATTCGCCAAAGGCGAACAGGAAATGAAGCAAGCAGCCATCCTCGCCGACGAGACCATTTTGGAGAAATTTCTTTGATGTTATCACTGCCTAGAACGGCAACCATTCGCACTTTGACGCCTTGCACGTTTTTAACCATTCAGCGAGACCAATTTCAAACGATGTTAGATAAAGCGTCTCCTCAACTGAGGGAAAGCTAGAGGATGACTACCAAATACGGTTAGTAAATTAAGGGTAAAGGTAGCGAAAGTAAAGTCCCCCTGTTGGTGTGTCTGTCCAACGACACCAACAGGGGCATTATCATTCTCAGGTATGGAGACTTGTCGAACTTAATAACTTAATGATTCATTCGTCAAATTTTGATTATATATGCAGGAAATGACTTACATATTATTTTTATTTGACAGTTTGCTTTCATTTCCCTTGCTTTCTAGATAACGATACCAATCCAAATAATGTTGCAAATTAGATCACTGAAAATAGAAATAACCCCGAAGGGTTATTTCTATTTTCTTTAGGTTAAATTTTATTTTATTCGTCTAATCACAGCAATTTAAGCATTAATATTTTAATCCCGGATACATCGGGAACTTGGAAGTCACTTCATTGACCATGGCACGAGCTTTCTCATGCGCTGCGGCGTCGGTCGGATTTTTCAACGTCAAGGCAATAATTTTGGCAATGGTTTTCATCGCTTCTTGATCTAAACCACGTGAAGTAGCCGCAGGTGTTCCAATTCGAATGCCGCTTGTAATAAATGGACTTGTTGGATCGAATGGGATCGCATTTTTATTGACGGTAATACCGATTTCATCAAGCAGGTTCTGCGCGACTTTACCGGTTAAATTGATGTTACGCAGATCAACGAGCATTAAGTGATTGTCTGTACCATCGGAAACGACTTGCAAGCCTTCAGCCATGAGCGCTTCTGCCAACACTTTGGCGTTCTTGACTACATTCTCAGCATAGGTTTTAAAGCTTGGTTGCAGCGCCTCACCGAAGGATACGGCTTTAGCCGCAATTACATGCATTAATGGACCGCCTTGTGTACCTGGGAATACCGCTTTATCAATTTCTTTGGCCCAAGCATTGCGAGTAAGGATCATTCCTCCGCGCGGGCCGCGAAGTGTTTTATGTGTCGTCGTCGTAACGAAATGTGCGTGAGGAACTGGATTTGGATGTAATCCTGTAGCGACTAATCCAGCAATATGCGCCATATCCACCATAAATAATGCGCCCACATCATTGGCAATTTGCGCAAATGCTTCAAAATCGATAGTACGCGGATATGCGCTTGCTCCAGCAACAATTAATCTTGGCTTATGTTTGAATGCTGCTTTACGAACTTCATCATAGTCAATACGGAATGTTTTCTCATCGACGCCATAAGCAACGAAGTTGTACAAAAGGCCGGAAGCATTGGCCGGATTACCATGGGTTAAATGTCCGCCATGCGCTAAGTTCATTCCGAGAATGGTGTCGCCAGGCTTTACAGTGGCCAAGTAAACAGCTAAGTTGGCTTGCGCTCCAGAATGCGGCTGCACGTTAGCGTGCTCTGCGCCAAAAAGCTCCTTAGCCCGCTCTCTTGCAATGTCCTCGACAATATCAACATACTCGCAACCACCATAAAAACGTTTCCCCGGGTATCCCTCTGCGTATTTGTTGGTTAATACGGTGCCCATTGCTTCCATTACCGCTTCACTGACAAAATTCTCCGATGCGATCAATTCAATTTTGTCCCGTTGGCGTCCCAGTTCCAATTGAATCGCCTCTAAAATTTTCGGATCCTGCTTGCGTAAGTTTTCCATGTATAATTCCTCCTTAAAGTTTTCGCCAGAAAACTGGCTTCGTGAGCATACTTATTCCGCTTCAACGGTATAAACGGCGCGGATGCCACCAATTAGCTTCGGTCGAGTGTAGGCCATCTGCACGTAGGCATGGCCAATTTTACGAATGGAGGGCCGTAAGGGTACAGCTACTCGCCGTAAATGCATCCCAATCAAAGTACCGCCAATATCAATCGCTGCGTGTGCTTGAATGGTTTCTATAACCACAGGCTGTTGTAAATGTTTATATGCATAAGCTGCCATCGAACCGCCCGCCTTGGGAATGGGAATAGCGGATACCGGCTCCAATGAGGGATAGCTTTGTAAGAGCTTTTTTTCCACGACTAACGCGCGATTCAAATGCTCACAGCATTGGTAGGCAACGTAAAAGCCGACCCGTTGGCGGACGCGTTCAATCCCCTGGTATATATGCTCTGCAGCTGAAACAGAACCCGCTGTGCCGATATGACTGCCCATAACTTCACTGGTGCTTGTGCCGATGACGATAATTTGCCCCGCTTCAATGTTCCCGGTCTGAACTAATTCAGTAAGAATCGTTTCCACTTCATCCGCCATTGTATCCCAATGGATTTGCGTTACAATATCTTTCTGTTCCATTCGATCATCCCCGCCTATTTTTTATGGGTGAAGAGTGAATTTATCTTCCAATGAGGCTACTTTATGAATACGCTGCTCATGCCGTGCGGCATGCGAAAACTCGGTTTCTAACCAGATTCGCACAATCTCCAACGCAATTCCGGGCCCAATTACTCTTTCTCCCATCGCAAGCACATTGGAGTCATTATGTTCACGAGTCGCTTTTGCGGAAAACATGTCATGCACTAAAGCACAACGGATGCCTGGAATTTTGTTTGCAGCGATGGTCATGCCAATCCCCGTTCCACAAATCAAGATACCGCGATCCGCATCTCCAGAAACGACCTTTTCGCATACAGGCAGTGCGTAATCCGGATAGTCTACTGCATCATCACAGGAGCATCCTAGATCCTCCACTACGTGACCTAAAGAACTAATATATGCCTTAAGATTTTCTTTTAAATGAAATCCGCCATGATCGGCGCCCAATGCAATTTTCATTGTCAGCCCTCCTTTACATGATGATCTTATTATATCCCAAGAGGCTTTAAATAGAAAAAGAGCACACGCGTGACATGCACGTCGTTGCTCTTTGCCCAGGCGACCGGCCCTATGTCTCGATGCTCCATTGTGGTTGTTCCACTTGTCGCCAGTTACATCAAGTCAAGATTAATTCTTTTCTTTATCGTTACTCTCATTGTAACGCAATTGCCAAAGGGTGTAAAGATGCAACATCTGCTGAAAAAGAAGCCCTCATCCGCTCTTCAATTTATGAACGAGCTTATTGATCTGCAGTTCAAGCTCCTCCACGCAGCGTTCATAATCAGCAAGCGAGCCGCCGAAAGGATCAAATATATCATAGTTGGGAAGACGATTTTCCAATTCCCATATTCGTTGACGTTCCACTGGCGATATCGGCTGCGAAAGCACCCGTTTGATTTCCAGCTCCGTATATAAGCTCTCACTTTCGGCAATATACGCCAGAACCTTGGGATCATTCTCGACGTACTCTTTGAGCAAATGGATTTTATCAAGCGCCTGAGGATAGCTTTGAATCACCGCCTGCTTATGATTACCCGTCATCGTCAATATAAGATCCGCCCACGAAATTAAACTATCCGTTGCGGGTTGAGAAGCATGTCGAAGCGCAATTCCCTTTTTGTCCAAAATTACTGCGGAATGCCGTGAAAGGGGTGCACCCTGTGCTGCGTTTATCCCGGCTGATTTAACTGTAATAGAAATACCGGCACGCTCTGCCATTTGACGTAAAATTGCTTCTGCCATCGGACTCCGACAGGTATTTCCCGTGCAGACGAACAAGATCTTCGTTTCCAATTGCGGCACCTCCTTCCAACATCTTAGCTATATTTGATTATTATATCAAAAATCGCTAAAAATATGGAGAGCTACAACAGAAACTTTAATCCAAAGACCAACAATATCGCACCGCCAAACGCTTCACCATAACCGCCGGCCCAACGGCCAATCCGTCTGCCCAAGTATAATCCAATGATCGACATTCCACCGCCAAACGCACCGAATAAAAGCACAGCCAGCAGCAAATCAGAGGCAAACATTCCTAAAGACACGCCGACAGAAAAAGAATCTACGCTGACAAGAAGCGCAAAGAAAATTAAACCCCAAAAGGAGCGATAATCAAAGGATTTCACTGAATCGCCGTGCATTGCACTATAAATCATATGAATGCCTAAAAGGACAAGCAGAATACCGCCTGCGGTTGAAGCAATGCCCCCCAGTAAGGTACTGAAGTAATTGCCCATAAAAAAACCAATCAGCGGCATAAAAATATGGAACAACGCTATAACTACGCTAATTTTTAAAATATCTCGTAAACGGATTCCCTTCATTCCGATGCCAAGCCCTAGTGAAAATGCGTCCAATCCCAATGCAAATGCCATGAAAAATAACGTAAAAAACTGTCCCCATTGCGCCGATGCTGCCGGCATGTCATTCCCTCCTGTCCACATCCTCTAACAGAAGATATGCGGACAAACAGGGAATCATGACTTTTACTAGGTGCAGAGGATTCGTTGCTTTGCTGCTTTCGTCAGTCGATTCATCACAGCTGAGCCAATGCCAGCCTCATCTATAGCTTCCGCTACGATGAAAGAAATACCGGCTTCATCAAAGCTTCGCAAGGAAGCGAAAAGCGCTTGTGCGATGGTTTCAGGCTTTGCCAAGCTGCCGCAAGCTGCAACAAGATCAGCGTGATAAAAATCCGCATGCTCCTCAAAGGTGAGAATGCCTGTTGTTTCTCCTTGCGATTTGGCGTCGTCAACCAGCTGTTGAATTCGCTGAGCTACTTGAACGCTTGAGCTGCCAACCACTAAAGCTAAATGTCCCTTTGGCGCATAATGCGTATATTTCATTCCCGGCGACCTTGGAGTCGAAGTGGTTATCGCCTCTTCTTGCAGGACAGCTTCAACAATAACCCCATCCTTGCTATAAGCGCGTAATTGTTCGGCTGTAACTCCCCCAGGTCGAAGGATATGGATCGTTCCTGCGACTACTTCAACTACAGTTGATTCCAGACCTACACCTGTGGGTCCGGCATCCAGTATGGCTTCAATCCGACCATCCAGATCATCGCGCACATGCTCCGCGCGAGTTGGACTAGGCCGACCTGAGCGATTAGCGCTCGGCGCAGCCAACGGGCAGCCTGCCGCTGCGATCAAGCTAAGCGCAGTTGGATGGTCCGGCATCCTTACAGCTACCGTGGACAGGCCTGCTGTGACTCTTGACGAAATGGCGTCTGCTTTAACAGGCAAGACCAAAGTAAGCGGACCCGGCCAGAAAGCATCCATTAGCTTTCTTGAAACTTCGTCCACTTCCATGACCAAATCATGCAATTGATTCACATCCGCAATATGAACGATTAAAGGATTATCCGAAGGCCGTCCCTTCGCTTGAAAAATACCTTCGACCGCAGCCGTATTCCTTGCATCTGCGCCCAAGCCATATACGGTTTCCGTTGGGAATGCGACTCGTTTTCCTGCACGTATCAGCTGTGCCGCCGTTTGAATATAGGTATTCGACGCATCGTCTGATAGGGCTACCACCCAATATTTAGTCATACCTGTTCAATCCTTCGTGTTTTCTTGTCATTATAGCTTGACCCTCTGACAATTGTCACGAATCGTTTAATCTACTTTATGCTTGAGCCAGGAAAAGGCCTCCTTCGACTTATCCCAAATATAAAAATGCACCTGTTTTTTCGATTTAATCTGTAAATTAGGTTTAGACTCGGTTTGCCCCTCCGTCGAAGGTTCCTTAGCCACCGCTTCGCCCGAAACAGCATCAACAAAGCATAACGGCGGGAACAAAACACACCACCAATTTTGCCCTTCCCCAAGGCCTAGCGTAATCCGCAGCGCTTCATAATCTCCCGCGGGATAAACACGATTGCCGTACATTTTGGTTGGAAAAGGAACTTTGCCCAGCTCTACCTGAAACTTATACTCATAGCCATATGCGGCCAATTGGCTTCCTACCAGCTCACGCAATGCTGGCAGCTGCTCTTGTACGATACGTCGCGCGCTAACTATTCCATCCGGCTCCTTAACCCATGTGTTCATCTGAGCAATGACCGCATCACGAACACGACGCTTCATCGCCTGGTCAGCCACTGTATCTGAATTCGCTAGAATGCGCAGACGAATCGATTGCTCCGGAATGACTGAATCCGCTAAAGCAATATTCGTACGGTTCGATTCCCAACAGGTAATAAGTAAAATAATTGCAAAAACATAAAGTCCCATCTGTTTAACTGAAACACGGCTTTTCATAAAAAATCCCCCTCATGGTTCCCATACATTTCAGTATGGACACCCTTTCGGAGGACTAAACCTATGAATCTAGTATTTTAATGCTCTCACAGCAACGACATGCCGAGGGATACCTGCCAGATCCTCGATAATCTCAATTTTCTCCCATACTTTTAACTCTGCCAACATAAGGCTCACGGCTTCCGTCTGACCTTGTCCTACTTCAAAGCCTACTATCGAAGGATACTTAGGCAGAAGCGCCAACTGCTCCACCATGCGTCGGTACAAAAGCAGTCCATCCACACCGCCATCCAAAGCAAGCTGCGGTTCAAATTCCCTCACTTCAGGCTGTAAGCCTGCTAAATCACTGGAAGCGATATAAGGAGGATTCGATACAAGGATGTCGATGCTCACCTGATCGCGAATAAAGGGCTCCAATAAATCCCCCTGTTCAAATACAATCCTGGCAGCCACTCCGTTAAGCTCCGCATTTTCTCTTGCCACCTCTAATGCAGCGGAAGAAATGTCTGAGCTCATGACCTGCCAATCGGGACAGTTTACAGCTATACTGATCGGAATTGCGCCGCTGCCTGAACCAATATCGACAAGCGTTGGCGAACCGTTCGGCCACAATTGATTGCCCCAAGCGATGATCTGCTCCACCAAAATTTCTGTCTCTGGACGAGGAATCAATACAGCAGGGTTCACTTGAAAAATAAGACCATAGAACTCCTGCTCGCCAACTATATATTGGACAGGCTCGCCTGCAGCTTTACGCTCCTGCAATTGCTGCCATTCCGCCAGCAGCTCCTGTGGAAAAGGCTCCTCCCAACGCAGAAGCATCGTCGAGCGATTCCAGTCCAAGAGATGCTGCAGCAGCATTTCAGCGCAAATCGCCGCATCTTGAATATGCTTTTGTTGTAAAAAAGAAGAAGCCTGTAAAAAGGCTTCACGTATCGTCATAGACGGTTGATTCATTGCGGGTTATTCCCCTTTGCTATCCATTAATTCCGCTTGCGCAGCCATCGTAAGCGCAGCAACAATTTCCGCCATTTCACCGTTTAATACCGTATCCAAACGATGCAAGGTTAAGCCAATGCGATGGTCGGTTACACGACTTTGCGGAAAATTATAGGTACGAATGCGTTCACTGCGATCGCCTGTACCGACTTTGCTCTTTCTCTCACCGTCATATTTGGCTTGCTCTTCCTGCAAAAATTTATCATATACGCGAGCGCGCAATACCTGCATCGCCTTATCTTTATTGCCGTTTTGCGATTTACCGTCTTGGCAGGTCGCCACGATGCCCGTAGGGACATGCGTCACCCGTACCGCAGATTTCGTAGTATTAACCGACTGTCCGCCCGCTCCGCTGGAACAGAACGTATCGACACGGATATCGCTGTCTTTAATATCCACTTCAACCTCTTCCGCTTCCGGTATAACCGCAACCGTTGAAGTCGATGTATGAATCCGCCCGCCTGACTCTGTGGTTGGAATCCGCTGTACGCGATGCGCTCCACTCTCATACTTCATTTTGCTATAAGCGCCTTTGCCCGTGATCATGAAGATCACTTCCTTAAAGCCGCCCAAATCGTTGAGGCTGGCATCCATTAGCTCTGTTTTCCAGCCCTGTAAGTCCGCAAAACGCGTATACATCCGATACAGATCAGCAGCAAATAAAGCCGCTTCATCTCCACCAGCAGCACCACGAATTTCAACGATCACGTTCTTGTCATCATTCGGGTCTTTCGGCAGCATGAGCACATTAATGTTCGCTTCAAGCTCTTCTCTGCGTACCGAGAGCTCATCCAATTCCATTTTAACCATCTCACGCATTTCATCGTCCAGCTTCTCGTTCTGCATTTCCTTTGCCGCATCAAGCTGTTCCATCACCGATTTATATTCTGTATAAGCTTCGAAAACCTCCTGAAGATCTGACTGCTCTTTGGACAGTTCCCGCAGTTTTTTGGTGTCATTTACAACATTTGGATCACTAAGCAGCTCGCTTAATTTCTCATATCGTCCGGCCAATGATTGAAGTCGATCTAACAAAATTGCACACCCCTCAAGGTTAAAAATAGCATTTCAACGTCTATATATTTTATGTCTTTGCCTTACGGATGTCAATGAAGCCAAGCGCCCGGTTTGGCGCTATTCCACGACTTAATGTGCGTTTATTTGCGTTAAGGGCATCTTTTCACCGTTTTCGAATTTTTGCACAAAGATAAACGGCAATGCCGTCTACTTACTTATAGAGTGTGTTTAATAAGTTGAGTTGCGGCATATGAGGGATGTGCCTACGGCTGCTCTTGAAAACAAGTTTCTTTATTAGAATAAGGTCGAAACTCATTTTCAAAGGCAGCACGTAAACTCTCCGGTCACATTCCCTCATATACTCTCCACCACTTATTAAACACACTTAGAATTTAAAAATAACACGACCGCTTGGTCGTGTCGCAAATCGTACTTTAAACGTTAAAACGGAAGTGCATGACATCGCCGTCTTGAACGAAGTATTCTTTACCTTCCAGACGAAGCAAACCTTTTTCTCTAGCCGCTGCCATCGATCCGGAAGTAACCAATGCCTCATATCCAACTACCTCGGCGCGAATAAAGCCGCGTTCAAAGTCTGTATGAATCACACCCGCCGCTTGCGGTGCTTTGGTTCCTTTATGAATGGTCCAAGCACGAACTTCCTGTACCCCTGCAGTAAAATACGTATATAATCCGAGTTCTCGGTAGGCTGCTTTAATTAAACGGTTTAATCCGGATTCGGAAAGTCCCAATTCCTCCAAAAACATTGCCTTGTCATCACCTTCAAGCTCGGCAATTTCGGACTCCACTTTAGCACTGATCGGCACTACTTCCGCACCTTCTGCGGTTGCAAATTCACGTACTTTTTGCACATAAGGATTGTTATCGGAATCGGCTGCCTCAGCCTCACTTACATTCGCCGCATACAATACAGGTTTCATCGTCAGCAAATGAAGATCACGTACCAACAGTTTCTCATCATCGGTTAATTCCAAGCTGCGCGCTGGCTTATCCGCATATAATGCGTCTTTAATGCGCTCCAAACATTCTACTTCAGCCACGACTTTCTTGTCGCCGCCCTTCAAATTTTTGCGCGAACGTTCGATTTTTTTCTCAACCGAGTCCAAATCAGCCAAAATTAACTCCAAATTAATCGTTTCAATATCACTAAGCGGATCGACTTTACCCGAAACGTGGGTAATGTTGTCATCCTGAAAGCAGCGTACTACATGCACAATCGCATCTACTTCACGAATATGTGCCAGAAACTTGTTGCCCAAGCCCTCACCCTTGCTAGCGCCTTTAACGATCCCTGCGATATCGATAAATTCAAATGCAGTCGGTACCACTTTATTCGGTACAACAATCTCCACAAGCTTTAACAACCGTTCATCCGGTACTTCAACTACGCCCACATTCGGATCAATCGTGCAAAACGGATAGTTCGCCGATTCTGCCCCAGCCTGTGTAATTGCATTAAATAAAGTCGATTTACCTACATTCGGCAGACCGACAATTCCCGCTTTCAAAGCCATCTATTTCACAACTCCTCAATTTCTTCAAAATATCTATATTATTATATAGTACATCCACTATAAAGTCATCCATGTGGTGAATTTATTCTAATTGCCTCATAATCTCATCCATTGTACTCCAACCCCTTCATTTCTATTTCTGTCAAAAAAAGAACCTGGGGGAGTGATCCCGCAGATTCTTCATTTTAATGATTCCTATCCCACTATTCACCCTTTAAAATCATCGATGATTTCTTGAATGAACACACTTTTATCGGTACTTAAATCCAAAAACTCATTTTCAATTCGCACAAGCGGACTTAATAAATCATTGGGATGAATAAAAACCACCTCTCCCTTACGGCCATCCGTTAAAATAATCTCTTTGCCAATCATCTTTTCGAACATGTTTTCTAGAAAGATGGTAACTATATAGGGATCAAGCTCGCCAAACTCGCCTTCTTTCATTTTTTTGACCACTTTATGAAAAGGTGCTGGATTGTGATAGGGCCTTTTTGAAGACATGGCATGAAATATATCTGCTACTGCAACAATTTTACTGAAATAGTTTAATTTCTCCGCCTTTATTCCCAATGGGTAGCCTGTACCATCTTCACGTTCATGATGCTGCAGCGCCACAAGCGGGATTCGCGGATCAAGATCATGCGAATTTTTTAATATATCATAACCGTAAACGGTATGCATTTTGATTTGATGGTACTCTTCTGCTGTTAATTTGGCTGGCTTAAGGAGAATATCATCTGCGATTCTCACCTTACCCACATCATGCAAAAGCGCCGCTAAGGTAAGTATGGACAATTCGTCTTCCGATAGGTTCAGCCATTTCCCAATCATGGTAGAAAGAACAGACACACCGATATTATGTTGATAAGTATATTCGTCTTTGGCTTTGACTTGGTTCATTAAATAAAAAAAATCAGTACAAAGGGTTAACTGCCCAATGTTAGGCATAATTTGCGTACGTATTTCCATTAAAGGGACTTTACCATTCTCATTAATCGAATCAAATAAATTTCTCAATTGCGCAGCGCTATTGGCTATGATTTGCGAAACCTCTTCAATCCGTTCATCAGCGTTTGCTTGCACAACAATATTTAACGGGTCAATATCATGTTTTTCAAGCAATTCAAGATGCTCTAGATTTAATTCAGTATGCGCAGGAATAATAACAAGCCCATGTAAGTTCATCACATCGTATTTCAGTCGCATATGTAATAACCGATTCATTTATAGTCGCCTCCTTACATATGCGGATGAAATATGAATTTGTTATTTTAGCTAAATGCTCTACTATTTCAAGATCGCGTCGATTGCTTTTAGCTCTTCAGCTGTGAAATTAAGATTATTCAGTGCAGCAATGTTTTCTTCAATTTGACTGACACGGCTTGCACCGATTAATGCAGAAGTGACGCGTCCTTCACGAAGCACCCATGCTAAGGCCATTTGTGCCAAGCTCTGTCCACGCTCCAAAGCGATTGCATTTAATTTTTGAATTTGTCCAATTTTTTCTGGTGTTACATCTTTTTCATTAAGGAAGGGGCTTGTTGTCTTTGCGGCTCTTGAATCGGATGGAACTCCAGAGACGTATTTATTGGTTAACAGCCCCTGTGCAAGCGGACAGAAAGCGATACTTCCGACTCCATTCTCCGCTAAAACATCTTGAAGTCCATTTTCTACCCAACGATTGAACATCGAATAGGCTGGTTGATGGATCAGCATCGGAGTACCCAATTCTTTGAGAATTCGTACCGCCTCCGTTGTCTGTTCGGGACTATAGCTTGAAATTCCCACATAGAGTGCTTTACCTTGACGAACGATAGAATCAAGCGCCCCCATCGTCTCTTCTAGAGGTGTTTCCGGATCAAAACGGTGCGAATAAAAAATATCGACATAGTCCAAATTCATCCGTTTCAAGCTTTGATCTAAACTAGAGACGAGATTCTTTTTCGACCCCCATTCGCCATAAGGTCCCGGCCACATTAAATATCCCGCTTTAGTGGAAATAATCAACTCATCCCGATAGGCTGCCAAATCTGTAAGCATCATTTGACCAAACATTTCCTCCGCAGAGCCTGGAGGAGGTCCATAATTATTCGCCAGATCGAAATGTGTGATGCCTAAATCAAAAGCTCTTAACAGCATTGCTCTTCCATTTTCATAGGTGTCCACGCCCCCGAAATTATGCCACAATCCTAATGATATGGCGGGAAGCTTTAATCCTGAAGTTCCGCAACGATTGTATTTCATTGTACTGTAACGTTCTACATTTGCTTGATAAACCATCGAGAGCCTCCTTTAGATAATTACTATTCCTATCTATTATATAGTAACTTCAACATTTATCGCAAACTTACTTTAATAGTGGTTCGTACATCATCAAAGCATGATTCTCCGTCACTTCATGGTCTTTGATTAGTTCATTTGCTTCGTTATATACACGTCGACAAATCAGATTATGACGCATATACCCTCCCCAATATTCGGAAGTAATTTTATGCTCTTTTTCATATATTTCGTAATGATAGCGCGGCTTGATTGTAGTTCTCCATTCTCCGATCAATTCTGACTTCGTTACATTCACATGAAGCTGAAAGGGTTGGTCCGTGTCATTGCGTATCTGAAGATCAAGGTAGTTATAAGCACAAGTCGCGCCGCTCCCAAAAGGCTGGGTTCTGGCTGAGTCAGGAAAAACATCATAGCTATGCCGATGCCTTTCAACGATCGAAAGCGGGGTGTGCAGCGTCATCCAATAAATTAAATTGGAAAGCTGGCACAAACCTCCGCCCACATCTGATCGAAAGCCGCCAAAAAATAAAACCATACCATCCACATACCCTTTTTTTCGCGTTGGTTTACCTATCAATCGCCAATAAGAGAATGTTTCGCCCGGTTGAATGATAATATTATTAATTTGTTGTGCGGCAATTTTCAAATTAATGATTTTATTATGCTGCAGCCACATTTCTACATCCTTTAATGGACGAAGCAATGGAGTTTGATGTTGAAAAACAAGATTGGCCCATTTACTGGAATCACGATTACGCGCCATCTTCGTTCGTTTAAATGTCCAAACACCATACCTTTTCAAGGTATAGAACCATTTTCCACATTTTAA
>JAQBPR010000043.1 GCA_028287395.1 Bacilli bacterium | reverse complement strand
GTCTTTACATCGGACAATGATAACAGTTGTAAATTCTCCACCTGGATTACCTCCTGAAAATGTTTCGATTTATGTAATTATTCGCGAAATGCATGAATTTTCCTTCTTTTTTCCAATTATTTTTATGGAGAGGTTCTTCCGCTAATCTGCCCTTTAGTTCAATAAAAAGAAATCGATTCGCTTGAATAAAAGACACGACAGGGACTACCCGGTCGTGTCTTTTGTTAGCTGTTTAGGTTTCCATACCTTATTTTCAATTGATTCATAAATGCGGATCAAGAATTCTGATAATAATTTCAGCCCTTGCCAACGCATACGCTTGCCAATCACTACCGCGATGAGAACCCCAAAACTCGCTCCCCCGACGATATCCGATGGATAATGAATCCCGGACCAAATACGTGAAAAGCCGATTATCGCAGCAAGTAAGAACCAAACCCATCCGTCCTTCCGCCGCCATAGCCAGATTGAGGCTGCAACGGCAAAAGCGGCAGCCGCGTGATTACTTGGGAAAGAGGCGGATGCATCGTGTTCAACTAATTGGATGACGTGATGAGCCAAGAATGGACGATCCCGATGATAGATGGAGCCGATAATGCCATTGGTTCCTAACGCTGCGGCGGCAGATAGCAGCGAATTTATCACCATCCGGCGATTCTCAGGGGTTCGTATAAACCAATATATAATAACGCCCAAGTAAAATAGGTAATCCAAGTTCACGGCACAGAAAGCCATCAGAGGGTTCAAAGCGGGAAATCTCTGAGCAAAATGATTGATCGTTTGAAACCATTGATAGTCAAGTTGAGATAAATTCATAACTGGCTCCTTTAGTCAAATAACAGTCGTCAGTAATCATACCAAACTTAGATTAAAATTTCATGAAGAAATGATGCCGTATCATGTTTCTTTTTCATTGGCCCGCGAAAACAATCAAAATGCTCACTAGCAGCATACCGTCAAGAAGCATAATGCTTCGTAGAATAGCGAACCTCAGGAAGGGCGATTATTATTATTCCAATTAAACTTCAATCGTGACTGCTATAAACTGCCCGTCCCTCGGTTTTAATACTTGAGTAAACTGCCACGCCGCCTGCTCATGTTTTAGATAATAAAGCGACAATACCGTCATAAGCATCAACAAGATCGAATTTAATGGTAACCGGCTTGGACCGAAAGAGTACTGAACCCCTGTCCAGCATTAAGAGTTGTGGTTTTGCGTGGACAAGGGTTCAGAAAAGTGAGGGGAGTCGAACCCCTGTCCGAAAACATCGCCACATATGCTTCTACGGGTGTAGTTACAGCTTTGATGTCACCCGAGTGTCGTCCTGTAACCGACTACGCGTTGGGTCAGCCTGATTATCTTCTTCTGCACACCCCAGGCGGAGATGCGACAGCGTATTCCACTACTGTTGAGCCCCTATTCCAGTCACATGGACGATGCTGGGTAGGAGCACGCCGACAGTTCTTAGGCTGCTAAAGCGTAGTTGTTTTGAGTTTTGCCGTTTAATAGGCTTTAGCGTTGATAAAGCGGACGCGTCCCCACTACCCGCTACCTATGCCCGAACTGTCCCCGTCGAATCCATAAACGCCCCCATGAAGTGGCTTTGATCGAAGGTTTGCAGCCTTTGAGCCAAGTAGATCTTACTCCTACAGTATAGCATAAAAAACTAAGCATCACCCAGCTATTGATTGGAAGTGATGGAAAAATCCTTAACGAGCCACCTTTTGACGTTCGCGCAGAGCCCGTTGAATATCACGAGTAGCATCACGTTTCGCATCGGTTTCACGCTTGTCATACATTTTCTTACCCTTACCCAATCCGATCAAAAGCTTCGCATAACCATTGCGGATATACACTTTAAGCGGGACTATCGCATAACCCTGCTGTTTGGCCGCACCTAGCAGTTTCTTGATTTCAAATTTCTTCATCAACAGCTTGCGAGTGCGCGTCGGATCTTCAGGATTGCTGCGATTGCCTTGTTCAAAAGGACTGATATGCATGTTGTGCACAAAAGCCTCACCGTTGCGAATGGTTGCAAAGCTGTCTCCAATATTGGCTTTCCCTTTACGAACCGACTTGATCTCCGTACCGGTAAGCACCATGCCGCATTCATACGTCTCTTCGATGAAATAGTCATGGGAAGCTTTTTTATTCTGTGCTAACGGTTTCGTCTCGCCTGTCTTGCCCATGCCATCACCCCTAAAATTGTATTGATATAGGAGTAAATTGTATCAACTTCCCTAGTGAAAATCAAGGTGCGCCGAGGATGATGGTTGAATATAGTTATTTTTTCCGCTTCGAGCCTGAACTGCCTACACCTTTATAAAAAGGCTTCTTACCCCGTTTCGTCGGTTTAGCAGCTGTGCCACCTGCACCATTGCGCGCAGAAACCAAACTACTGCTGCTTTGACCTGTCTTAATCCCACTGGAGTTTGTAGTTGTACGGGCACCTTGACTCTCGCCAGTACGCGTACCGCTACTAGCCACAGGCTCATTCCGCGTACGTTTACCGCGGCCTCCGCCTGTCCCGCCGCCGCCTGCACCTTCGCCACCGATCCGCTTCCGCCGCCCACTACCGCCGCTGCCTTCGCCGCTGCGTCCACCCCAACGCCCCGCACGCTCACCGGTGCCGCCGCGAGGGCGACCTTCACCCGTCCCGTTTCCACGCGGGCGATCCGGCATATTAAGCTTCGTTCCGCGCGGCTTCATGTCGACCATTTCGAAATCGATCGTATGGTCCGCAATCGTCACCCTGGCAACGCGTACTTTGACCTCGTCGCCTAAACGGAAAACCTTCGAGGTCCGCTCGCCAATCAACGCATGCTGCGCCGCATGATGGTGATAATAATCGTCGGTTAAATCGCTTAAGCGAATTAAACCCTCTACTGTATTATCTAGCTCTACAAACATCCCGAAGCTAGTCACACTGCTGATAATGCCTTCAAATTCCTCGCCAACCTTATCCAGCATATACTCCGCTTTCTTAAGCGCATCGGTTTCACGTTCCGCTTCAACGGCCACACGCTCACGCTCGGAAGACTGACGAGCGATGTCGACCATTCGCTCAGCCAAATACTCAAATCTTTTAGCGGACAGCTTACCGCTTTCCAATATTTCACGCATCACGCGATGGATAATCAAATCCGGATAACGACGAATCGGCGATGTAAAATGAGAATAATACTCTGCAGCCAGTCCAAAATGCCCAGTACTCTCCGCATCATAGCGCGCTTGCTTCATGGATCTCAGCAGCACGGTACTGATTACCGTTTCTTCCTTCGTCCCTTTAATATCGGCAAGCAGCTTTTGCAATTCACGAGGCTGTACCGTATGCCCTTTTAATTGTACGACTAAGCCGAAATTCGTAATAAACTCCATGAAATGCAGCAGCTTTTCGGCATCGGGATCTTCGTGAATCCGGTATAAGAACGGAACCTTGAGCCCATGGAAATGCTCTGCCACCGTTTCATTGGCTTTTAACATGAATTCCTCAATAATCTGCTCCGCGATCGAACGCTCTCTTTTGACAATATCCACCGGCTTGCATAAAGCATCTACGATAATTTTCGACTCTTGAAAATCAAAATCAATCGCCCCGCGTCTCATCCGACGCTCTCGCAGCTTCATAGCGAGCTCTTCCATCATCTGAAAATCTTCGCGCAAATAATCATATTGCGTCAGTGCTTCCGGCTCTTCATTTTGCAAAATTTTACGCACATTCGTATAAGTCATACGTTCGCTTGTTTTAATGACACTAGTAAATATATCGTGATTGATAACGGTGCCATTCACATCGATTTCCATCTCGCAAGACATCGTAAGCCTGTCCACCTTGGGGTTCAAGCTGCAGATCCCATTCGATAAACGGTGCGGCAGCATCGGTATCACACGGTCGACTAAATAAACACTGCACCCGCGTTGATACGCTTCGCGATCCAGTGCTGAATTTTCCTTCACATAGTAGCTCACATCGGCAATATGCACACCCAATAAATAATTTCCGTTCGGCAGCCGCTCCACATTTACTGCATCATCTAAATCCTTGGCATCTTCGCCATCTATCGTTACAATCCGCTTCCCACGAAGATCGCGCCGACCTTTAAGCTCATCCTGATGGATGGTATCCGGCGCTTGTTCCGCTTCTGCAATCACTTCTTCGCTAAACGCTTCCGGCAGCATAAATTTACGAATGACCGAAATAATATCGACGCCCGGATCGTCTTTATGCCCCAATACCTCGATTACTTCACCCTCTGCCGCAGCATGCCCTTCCGGATAATTAACGATTTTGACAACGACCTTCTGCCCATCCACCGCACCTAAATAAGAATGCTTCGGAATAAAAATATCGCGCACCATCCGCTTATCATCCGGCAGTACAAATCCATACGATTCGTGGTCTTGAAACACGCCCACAACCTGCGTATTCGCCCGAGTGACAACACGAACTACCTCGCCCTCAAGCTTGCCGCCCGCCGCACCCTTCAACGTAATCCGCGCCAAAATAATATCGTTATTCATCGCTCCGCGCAGATCATTCGCGTGTATGTATACATCCGGTTGTGTTTTATCTTCAGGCAGCAAAAAGCCAAAGCCTTTAGCATGCGCTTGAAGCTTCCCGCGAATCAGATTCATCCTTTCCGGGACACCATAGCGCTCATTTCGCGTGCGTATCACGGTACCATCCGTCTCTAATTTGTTCAAAAGCTGCAAAAATTCGCGAAATTCATCTGCATTTTCAATCTTGAAATGCTTTTCCATTTCATTATACGTCATAGGCTTATAAGCGGTGTCCCGCATAAATTCAAGTAATTGTAGTTCTGTCATCATGGCCTTCACCATCTTCCATATTTTATACGACCTTATGATCTCTGCTTATTTGCTAGTATACACTATTTTTTAAACACATACCCTCGAATCAAATCATCGTACCAAAGTTAAACGGCTCGCCATCTTACACTGCTAACGAGCAACCAATATTGTTGCACGTTAGCAGTAGGACGGTAACGTTTGTCCAGAATTATAAAAAATAAAAAAACAGCAGGAGCATCCTGCTGTTTTGGATTCCTTTGAAATTAGCTTTTTACGATATAAGCAACAAGAACGGAAAGAATAATAAATGATGAAGCCAATCCCATAGTTAAACGAGACAAAAACAAATCCAAACCGCGTGCTTTGGTCTTACCGAAAAGATGCTCAGCACCACCGGAGATCGCACCTGAAATTCCAGCGCTTTTCCCTTTTTGCAATAGAACTGCGGTAATTAGACCCAAACAAACCAAAATCAACAACACTTTTAATGTAACTAACATTTTTCTTCCTCCTATTAGATGTCAAATCGGCACCACCGCCGATCTGGCAGGTTCCGTTCGAAAAAACTTAGGCTTCAGTTAACAGACAGCAAAGCTATTTTATCATAATAGAGGGCAAATGACAACAGTTTGTGCCAAGTTTATGCTTTCATTACAGCCTCTCATTGATTTAGCGGAATCTTCAGTTCAAGCTCTTTCGTCAAGCACTAGCGCAACATCCTCGATGTAGAACAAAGTAACGATAATCCGCAGATCTTCCTCAAGCGATTGCACAGCTTCCCAAATTTCTAGACCTTGCTGCGTCTCTTATCGATACGACCTTTCTACAAAATCCACCATCGGTATCACTTGGCTATTTTGCTTGAGGATACACTGGCATTCATTAATGAGGATTCGGATCAACCATGTTTTCAGATAATCGGGTTCCTTTAAAGCTCGAATTCTTTTAAAAGCTTTCAATATCGCTTCCTGCATAGCATCCGCGCATTCCGAATCGGATTTCAGGAAAGCTTTAGCCACCCGAAACATCGATGATTCATATTTTTGGACCAGATGTACAAAAGCTTCATGATTTCCCCGCTGCGCCTACGGACAATCTTCGTTTGATCCACATCTACACCTCTTTTCACTTCCTATCTATTAGATCAGCCAGAGACAAATTAGGTTCACGCAGCTCATAAAAAAATCACCCAGCGGGTGATGGGTATACCATTTTACATCATCCGTTCCTGAAGTCGTATGACAATCCGTTGATTGGATCAATGGTGGATCATCGGTGCCGTTCCCCTGTCTATTCGCGGAACGTCAATTCCTTATTCTCGGTTTTAGACCTGTTTTTGTGTTCTCCGGGGAACGTCAGTATCTTATTTCCGATGAAATGATGTTGTAGAGGTAAACACAGCAAAATAAAGTATCCTAGTTCCTCAACCCTCTCTACTTAGGATCTTTCAGCAAAATAAGGCACTCACGATCCGCTTGTACCTAGCTATCTCTCCATTGTTCAATCTATATTTTCCTATACAATAAAAAAAAGGAGCCCATTGGCTCTTTTTTCCCCTCGGTTATTTTGAACGCTTCGTAAACACTCCGATGGCCCGTTTAGCGCACAATAGCGCAAACAATGTGAACCAAGCAGACCAGATGAGCGCCGGGACGGAAGTCAAATGACTTAGCACGGTTGCATCGCCTGCTCCCTCTGGTGTACGTACAGCGGAGAAATTGAGCCAAACAGGGCCAAACACGGATTCCTCAAGCGACAAAAAAGCAATCACCAACAAATAATAGCGGCTGATTTTATTACCTGCGAACACAAGCACGACTACATTCAAACCAATAAACCCTAACAGCCAAGCCGCACCCACATGAGCCCTGACAAATAGAACAAGGGCCGCAATTGCCACTACCGTCAAAACTACCAGTGCACTTCTCTGTTTTTCCCCAGCATATGCCTTGAACAAATACCAAGTAAACAACGAAGCCGTCATATAACCTGCCAAAGCAATCGGAATCATCGCCCAATGCTGCGATACCAGAGACTGGGTCAAGCCGCTTTGGTCGGCATTCAATTCTATATATATTACCTGTCCGGAAAGTGCTAAGGTAACCATTGCATGACCGAATTCATGAATAAGCGTATCGACATTTTTGAAAAAAGCAGAAAAGGGCAGCCAATGTGCTAAAATGGCTGAACCAAGCACGAATAAAATCGTCTTTAGCCATTTCAACATTGGTTGCCCTCCTCGGACTTAAACATTTATTTGAATTTTTTTAAGTTGTAAAATGCTGATTTACCCGCATATTGGCTAACGTTAAACAATTCATCTTCGATGCGCAGCAATTGGTTGTATTTCGCAACGCGGTCTGTGCGGGAAGGAGCACCCGTTTTGATTTGACCTGCGTTTGTAGCTACGGCGATATCGGCAATAGTGCTGTCTTCGCTTTCGCCTGAACGATGCGAAATCACAGCTGTATAGCCAGCGCGTTTCGCCATTTCAATCGCATCAAACGTTTCAGTTAAAGTACCGATTTGGTTTACTTTGACTAGGATCGAGTTGCCGATTCCTTTTTCAATGCCTGTAGAAAGACGTTCTGTATTGGTAACAAATAAATCATCGCCAACTAGCTGTATTTTATCGCCTAAACGCTCGGTTAGCAACTTCCAGCCTTCCCAATCGTCTTCGGAACAACCGTCTTCGATGGAAATAATCGGATATTTATCAGCCCAGTTTGCTAAGAAATCAACGAATTCAGCGGAAGTATAGGATTTGCCTTCGCCTGCAAGATGGTATTTGCCGTCTTTGTAAAACTCTGTTGAAGCAACGTCCATGCCCAAGAATACGTCCACACCTGGTTTGTAGCCCGCTTTTTCAATTGCGCTGATAATCGTTGTAATCGCTTCTTCATTGGAGCTCAAATTCGGAGCAAATCCACCTTCATCGCCTACCGCTGTGTTCAAGCCTTTTTCCTTCAAAACACCCTTCAAGCTGTGGAAAATTTCCGCGCCCGTACGCAATGCTTCTTTGAAGCTTGCCGCACCCACGGGAATAACCATGAATTCTTGCACGTCGATGTTATTATCCGCATGTTCACCACCATTAATGATATTCATCATGGGCACCGGTAATGTCTTCGCGTTAAATCCGCCAAGATAAACATACAAAGGAATGTCCAATGCGTCTGCTGCTGCGCGTGCTACTGCCATCGAAACAGCAAGAATTGCATTTGCACCCAATTTGGCTTTGTTCGGCGTACCGTCAAGCTCGATCATTTTGTGGTCAATGCCGACTTGATCCAATGCATCCAAGCCAATCACTTCTGGAGCGATAATTTCATTTACATTTTCAACTGCTTTAAGTACGCCCTTGCCTAAATAACGGCTTTTGTCACCGTCGCGAAGCTCAACAGCTTCATATGCGCCTGTGGAAGCTCCGGATGGAACGATAGCACGGCCAAATCCGCCTGACTCCAAATATACTTCTACTTCTACTGTTGGGTTCCCGCGTGAATCCAGAACCTCGCGTGCGTAAACATCGGAAATAATTGTCATTGGTTAAGTACACTCCTTATTTTTGAATGATCGTATGTCCGGTCATATCCACCGGTTGGTTCACATGCAATAGATCAAGCATGGTCGGCGCAATATCAGCCAAAATGCCGCCATCTCTTAGTTTAACATGATGTGAGGTGACAATAAAAGGAACCGGATTCGTCGTATGCGCCGTTTGCGGTCGATCATGCTCATCCCGCACGATATCCGCATTTCCATGATCCGCTGTAATCAAAGCAATGCCGCCTTTAGCTAATATCGCTTCAACGACTTGCCCTAAGCAATCATCTGTTGCTTCCACCGCGCGAATCGTCGGTTCCAGTAGTCCGGAATGGCCTACCATATCGGGATTCGCAAAATTGAGGATGATCACATCAAAGTTTTCCGCCTCAATCTCTTTAACAGTCGAAGCTGCTAATTCGTAAGCGCTCATCTCCGGCTGAAGGTCATAGGTTGCCACTTTAGGAGAATTAACTAAGATGCGAGATTCTCCGGGCATGGGTTCCTCTCTGCCGCCATTGAAGAAAAAGGTCACATGCGGGTACTTCTCCGTCTCCGCTGTGTGCAGCTGCTTCAAATTATTCTGAGCCAGCACTTCTCCAAGCGTATTATCGAGGTTTTTCGGTTTATAAGCGACATATCCATCCACGCTCTCACTAAAAAGTGTTAAGCAAACATAATGCAAACGCTGTGGACATTTATTACCGCGATCAAAACCGCGGAAATCGCTGTTTGTAAATACATTTGAAAGCTGAATCGCGCGATCCGGACGGAAATTGTAGAAAATAACCGCGTCTTCACTTTCTACTAAAGCAACCGGACTGCCATCTGGCTTCACGATAACCGTTGGCAGGACGAATTCATCAAAAATCGATTTTTCATAAGATTCTACAATTGCTTTCACCGGATCGGTATATTGGGGGCCTTCGCCATAAACCATAGCACGGTAAGATTTCTCCACACGTTCCCAGCGCTTATCACGATCCATTGCGTAGTAGCGGCCTTGAACCGTAGCAATTTGGCCCACTCCCACTTCAGCAATTTTGGCCAGCAGCCGCTCCATATATTGCTTGGCGCTATCCGGTTGAACATCGCGTCCATCAAGAAATGCATGAATGTAAACCTCTTTTAGGCCCTCAGCCTTTGCCATTTCCAGCAAGGCGAACAAATGTGTAATATGGCTGTGTACGCCGCCATCTGATAATAAACCATAGAGGTGAAGCTTCTTCTGCTTTAATTTGGCATAACGTACAGCACCGAGCAGCGTTTCGTTTTCAAAAAAGTCTTTGTCACGAATCGATTTGGATATTCGCGTTAAGTCCTGATAAACAATTCGACCTGCGCCAATGTTCAAATGTCCCACTTCGGAATTGCCCATTTGGCCTTCTGGAAGACCAACAGCCTCTCCGCAAGCCGTCAATGTTGTATTAGGGAAGGCCGCCATATAGCGATCGTAATTCGGTTTCTTCGCTTGGGCCACTGCATTTCCCTGTACTTCATTGCGCAGTCCGAATCCATCTAAAATAATTAATGCGACTGGTTTCGGTCTCGGCATTTACTTCGCCCCCTCAACCAATTGCGTGAACGAGGCTCCTTCAAGACTTGCGCCGCCGACTAATGCCCCATCGATATCGGACATGGCCATGTATTCTTTAATATTGCCCGGCTTCACGCTGCCGCCGTATTGAATCCGTACCGCATCGGAAACCGCTGCGCCAAATTGACCCTTCACTAGCTCACGAATATAGCCGATCACTTCGTTTGCATCTTCAGCTGTCGAAGATTTACCTGTGCCAATCGCCCAAATCGGCTCATAGGCAATGACAACCTGCGCCGCTTTCTCTGCGCTAAGTCCTTGTAAGGCTGCTTCCGTTTGCACTTTACATACATGCTTAGTATGACCCGCTTCACGCTCTTCCAGCTTCTCGCCCACACATACGATTGGCGTCAAACCATGTTTGAATGCCGCGTGTACTTTTTTATTGACAATATCATCACTTTCGGCAAAATAAGCTCTGCGTTCCGAATGTCCGATAATTACATAATCGACACCAAGCTCCTTCAGCATCACGCCGCTAATTTCGCCTGTAAACGCGCCATTATCTTCCCAGTGCAGGTTCTGCGCGCCAACTTTAAGCGTCGTCCCTTTGACTGCTGCAACAAGCGCGGGTAAGTTTGTAAATGGTGCGCAGATCACACTTTCAACACCAGCCACTTCCGCTTTGCCTTTGACATCGGCAACAAATGCCAATGTTTCTTGTACAGTTTTGAACATTTTCCAGTTCCCCGCAATAATCGGTTTTCTCACGTTTATTCATCTCCTTAATTACTTATCTAATAAAGCAACGACGCCCGGAAGCGCTTTGCCTTCCATAAATTCAAGTGAAGCTCCGCCGCCTGTGGACATATGATCCATTTTCTCAGCCAAATGGAATTTCTCAACCGCTGCAGCTGAATCGCCGCCGCCGATAATAGTATAAGCCGATGTAATCGCGCAAGCTTCCGCAACTTCACGTGTACCATGAGAGAATTTTTCAATTTCAAAAACTCCCATCGGACCATTCCAAACCACTAGCTTGGAATTTGCAATCGTTTGAGCATACAATTCGCGCGTTTTCGGACCAATATCAATACCTTCCCAAGCCGCGGGAATTCCGCTAATCGGAACGAGTTGCGTATTCGCATATTCAGAGAAAGCAACGGCTACGACGATATCGATGGGCATCAAAAAGTTAACGCCGTTATCCTTAGCCTTGTGCAAGAAGCTTAATGCTAAATCGATCTTGCTGTTATCTACAAGGGATTGACCGATTTCATACCCTTGCGCTTTAAGAAATGTATAGGTTAATCCGCCGCCAATGATGATATTGTCTGCAATATTAAGCAGGTTTTCGATGACGCTGATTTTATCTTTAACCTTCGCTCCAC
>JAQBPR010000030.1 GCA_028287395.1 Bacilli bacterium | reverse complement strand
ATCCTCCATTTGCTTGACCCCCATTCTTTGCTTTCCAAGCATCTACGATAGGATCAAGGTAAAAATTAAAACTCGTCACCTTCTCGCTCTTGGATTTTTTATGCTCATGTATTTTAGTCATTGTGTTAATGATGAAATCTAAAGGAATGTCCATTGCTGTAATCTTTTGCATATTCTGATACTCACTTGGTTTTAATGTCCAATCGCCTTTTTCATGGATTCGACAAAATTCATCTTGAAGAACAAGTTCGGGCGGTTTGATAGTATCAGTAAAGTTATTTTCATTATTAGCATTATTAAACTTATTGTTTGTGTACGGTTCGTAGTCTGCCAGTAGTCTGCCAGTGGTCTGCTGTTGGTCTGCTTCATCCTCTGAACCGTTGCTATTACTGGATTCAATGCGGTCTGATTTTGAACTGTGTTTTTCGTAATTACAGATAGTTATAGTGGTCTGCTTTGTTGTGGCTTCTTTAATGATCATTCCATCAGCTTCAAGCAGTTTTAAAAATGCTCTTAGCTTCTCTTTTCCCCAATCCCATTTATCCATGAGTTTCAATTCGGATGTTATGAAACTTCCGCGCTTAACCTCGATTAATTGATTGCCTAACATAAATTTGTTGTCTTGATGATTAGCAAGCATTATAAGATCAATCCACGCTTCGTATCTGCTAAACTTTCTTTTTTCCGTATAAAAGGGATGTTCCATAATTTTACGATGCAATGAAATCCAACCCGACATGTTACACCGCCTGACTCTTAGGTCTGATCGCTTGCCATCTGTTCTGACATGCCGTAACGCTTCGCTCTAGCTTGATAGAAGCTTTAAGCAGCAAATCTCCGACTTTCTCCCTGCCACCGTTAAGCATGATCTCGGATAAGATACGTTCCTCGTCATGTGTCCAACCGTGATAATAATACTTGGGCATTGCGTCCCCTCCTTCGACATAATCTGATAATTTATTATAGCATACTTTTGAATACAATTGAATATATTTGAATAATAAAACACGAATTAAATATTTTGTGATAAAATCGCGTAAAAAGGAGTTGTAATTATGGCTAAAGTTAAAACCTCGATTAGTATTGATGAAGAAGCGTTCGAGTACATTTCTAAACTGGCTGAAAAAGAAGTGCGATCCGTGAGCCAGCAGATAAATAAGTTAATCCTCGACTTGATGAAGAAGGAGCAATAATTAACTCCTTCTCTTTTGAGTAATCCTACGGAACGACCGAATCAGCGCAAGCCGACAAAGGGTTACCAATCATTACCTAAATTATTCCACCACTTTATAAGGCTTTTGTACCATTCCCATTTACTATAAAAAATAGGATGTAAGCATACGATATGTGCGATTAGGTTAAGTCTGTGCATGTAATCACACCTTTAAAATAGATTTATGAAACCTTTCACGGCTGCCGCTTCGCTGGGTATTGCTGTCGGGCGATGGCGGCAAGCCGCAAGGTCAAAATATTTAAGCAGGAACACTTTCAGATTCTTCAACGATTTTGAAAAACTCGCTTGCTTTCATCTCGATAAGTCCTTCATTTTCTTTGCCGTCAGCAGGATCAATTGAGCAATAAAGCACGCCATTTTGATCAAATATTCGACTCTTATACTTGCCACCAATTCCACGGAAATATAAAATTACCATTGGCTTTCTTAATACCTTTAATTCTGCAACCCTCAATGCTTCCATCCACGCTTTACAAATCTTTGATCTCATGCTGAATCTTCTTAATCCATTATCCAGTGTGGCACCTAGAGATTTACCGAACGTTTCAACGTCTTTTTCACTTGGAACTATATAAATTTCAGTGTCAGAAACGTAGTACTCACTTGATTCAATACCATTTTCAGCAGTAAACTTTTTTACTAAGTCATTTACAACGCTCACATTAGCTTTGTAATCGAACCATGATTTGTGAAGTGAAGATTTTTCAGTAACGATATAATATTTTTCCATTTATAATTGCTCCTTATAATTTGATTTTGATTGACCGTTAGGGCATCGAGTCGAACGAATCCGCTTAATCCTTTAGGATGGTATCCGAAGCGTCTGTAATAGATTATTAATACGATACTCCTCAAACCACACTCGCCCAGCTCGGCACTTATGGGCCCAATCATGACAGGTACGGCAAACTGTAACACCATTGTCTACAGTTCCCTTCCCTAAAGCGGATTTGAAAATAACATGATGGGGAACACTCTCAATTTGATTGCTCCCACACTTCACACAAAGCCATTTGTCACGTTCTCCGATGATCTGCCTAGTCTTATCACTAAACTTGCCTGCGTTGCCTCTAGTGGGTTCTAAACGTTTGTTATACAACGACTTTGATTTACTACAATCTCGTACAGGTTGATTAGAGAGGTTTAGGGTCATTCCACAAATCCCTTTTCTAATTCCTCCAACTCGCTTTTCTGCTCTGTATCGACTTTGGTTTCAGTTACTTCCTCAACCTCAGTAAAATCCAAATCAATCGCGCTGTTGGTGCCAAGATCATCGCCATATTCAAGCTTTGTATCGATATCGGCGGTATAGGCGTCTCTCATTTCGATTGAGAGAATACCCCACTTTGAAAGCATATTGCGGATAACGGTCTTAGTAGCCATTGCATCCCAATCTTTTGTCCAGC
>JAQBPR010000016.1 GCA_028287395.1 Bacilli bacterium | reverse complement strand
GTCGCTTTACGGTATGCGGAAATAAGAAACTTTCGACAAAAAAACGGCTCCTTAACAAGGAGCCGTTGGGTATATTTAATTCTACTGGATTTTTGGTAGCGGCAGAGGGGCTCGAACCCCCGACCTTTCGGGTATGAACCGAACGCTCTAGCCAGCTGAGCTACGCCGCCGCAACAAGCACGAGTATGTCAGCTCTAATCGCGTCTAGCGCCTCTTCCACCGCGTTTTCCTTCGGTGTTTTTCTTCAGCGACGAAATGCGTTCTTCGCTATCCTTTAAAAACCGTGACACTTTATCTTCAAATGTAGGTTTACCTACAGGCGCCTTATTAAATGTGCGTCCACCACGATCTCCACCACCACGGTTAAAACCTCCTCCGCCGCCTCCACCACCGCCACTTGGACGATCGCTTCCTCCGCCACCTTCTCTTCTTCCTTCTCCAGAAGGACGAAATCCAGCAGGTCTTTCAGGACGTGCAGGTCTTTCCGGCATTGGCGGTTTATCCACCGTTTGTTTAATGGATAGCCCGATTTTCCCATCTTTATCCACGTTAATGACTTTAACTAGAACCTTATCCTCTAGTTTTAAGTGATCATTTACGTCTTTCACATAATTATCGGCGATCTCCGAGATATGAACCAAGCCTGTGCCGCCTTCAGGAAGCTCAACAAACGCCCCAAAGTGAGTAATGCCGGTAACTTTTCCTTCTAACTTGCTGCCCACTTCAATTGCCATAAAGTAAAATGTTCCTCCCTCGAATAATTAAAAAGATTGGCTATGCAAATTATAACTGATGCCGAAAACGGGGTCAACCGTGCTGGTCAGCGTTTATTATGGGTTCGTCTTTGGAATGTCAAAAGGAATTTCCCCCGGTTTGCTAAGGTGTTGCTGCTTACGCGCAATTTCTCCCCTGTATTCAGGATCATTCAAGCGAACAAGCTCCTGCTTCATGTTTTCATTCGTTTTCGACTCATCCGCCAATTTCACATTTAATGCAGTTAATTTCCCCGAATTCTCATCCATTTTTCGCGATTGATCCAATACTGTTACGACTGCCCAGATGAGTAAGCATAACACGATGAACATAAGAAATCGGATTCGACGACGCATCCCCGGATTGGGAGACATGGGCCTATTCACAGTTTGATGTCGAGACATGAATTTGTACAGCCTCCTAAAACATATGGAATAATCGTTGAATTAAGTTTTTGAGCCTCCGTACTTCCCGAAGCAACCATTGTGGCCAGGGAATACTTCTTAACATCCATCCAACGCTACGGAAAATTAAAAACCGCAAAGGGTATGTCAATTGTAGCATAAGTTTATAAAAGAATATAGTAAGCGCTTTGAAAAAAGCGAAAATTATCATTAAAACTTTATATACAGCTTGAATTGGCACAATAATACATACATCTATAATCCATTTAACGATCCTAATCATTGTTTTTACTATTCGGGTAACCAGATCCGTAAGCCAACGATAATAAACGATAATGCCAAAAATCAACCCGAGAAAAACAAACATACGCAGCTGTCCATGATTGCTGTAATAAAGCACACGAAATACGAGAATTGCGGCAATCACTCCATACAGAATATCCAATAAGGAAATGAACCAGCGCGGTACGTTTAGCTGCCCAGTCAGCACGCGATAGACATCAAAAAGCACGCCTAACCCAAGCCCGCTGCCGATCATCAACCCTAAAGTGAGAAATTGATTATTTAAACTCACTTAAACAGCTTACCCAATAGTCCATTGGATTTCCCCTGGGTACCTGCATTAACATAGGCCAAATCATTGATCGTTCCTTCAATTGCAACAAACCCCTGCTCCAAGCTTAAATTTTTAATATGTAAATTTTGTCCCTTGATCTTTAAAAAGCCACACTCAGTTTCAAGTAAAAATTGCAGACTATCAAAGCTCTCTACCTTGGTTACTCCGGAAATTTCTAAAAGCTTACGATTTAGCATTTTAATTTCCTGTTTTTTAATTTTCCCCAGATCGTTCATCATAGATCACCTCTTGTTAATAGGTTATGGGGGATGTCCGAATTTAGAACATAAAAAAGAGGCTTCCTCAAAGTAGTCATTACTTTGAGGAAAGCCTCTTCCATACGGTTAACCGTATTATTCTGTTTTGTGTGTTTCTTCCAACAATACAGTATACATTTGGCCGGCCTCATCTTTTCGCGTCGTTTCAGCAATACGTTCAATACGAACCGTAATGCTTTTTTGACCGAAACGAATTTTTAGCTCGTCCCCTTCTTTCACATTGCTGCTTGCCTTTGCTTCCTTCCCGTTGATCCACACTCTACCTTGATCAGAAACATCTTTGGCTACTGTGCGTCTCTTAATCAGTCGGGAAACCTTTAAAAACTTATCCAAACGCATTATTTTACGGCTTCTTTAAGCTTGTTGCCGGCTTTAAACGCAGGAACGGTAGATTCGGCAATGATAATTTCTTTTCCAGTTTGCGGGTTACGGCCTGTACGACCAGAACGTTTCCGAGTTTCGAAAGTTCCGAAACCAATCAGTTGAACTTTATCTCCGGAAGACAAAGCATCCGTTACTTCTCCTAAAAATCCGTTAAGCACAGCTTCGACATCTTTCTTCGACAATCCGCTTTTCTTCGCGATGTTATTAACCAAATCTGTTTTGTTTACCATTCAAAAATACCTCCTAGAATAATTTAAATTTAAAGCTTAAAAATGGATATTCCTTAAGTATTCTTTATTGCATAGGAAAATCCTGCTACAAGCTTTACATTTTATAAAAATTTTTTCGCTTCTTGCCAGAATTGCTCCATTTCTATAAGATTAGTTTGGTCGAAAGATACACCCTTTAAACGTAATTTTTCTTCAATATAACAAAATCTGCGAATAAATTTCCGATTTGTTAGCGCTATGGCTTCTTCTGGATCGATTTTCAAGAAACGCGCTAAGTTCACAACGGCAAATAATAGGTCACCCAACTCAGCCTTCTGTTCTTCCACTGCACCTTCGCTTTTCAACTCAGCTCTCAGCTCTGCTAATTCTTCTTCGATTTTCGCGACAATATCCTCCATATGCTCCCAATCAAAGCCAACCTGTGCCGCTTTCTTTTGCAATTTCAAGGCTTGCAGTAAACCTGACATGTCGCGTGGGATTCCAGCTAAAATAGAAACTTGCCTCGCATCTATACCTTTTAATCGTTTCTCTTCCTGCTTTACCTGCTCCCAATTTACGATTGCTTCTGCTGCGTTCTCAGCAGATTGATTAGCGAATACATGCGGATGACGGCGAATTAATTTTTCATTCAATCCTTGCACTACATCATACACATTAAAAGCGCCGACTTCATCCTCAATCTGTGCATGCAGCATTACCTGCAAAAGCAGATCGCCTAATTCCTCACACATAGCATCTGGAGCGTCATCATCAATGGTTTCCAGCACCTCACAGGTTTCTTCGATCAAATTTTTACGTAAGCTGGCATGCGTCTGTTCACGATCCCAAGGGCACCCTTCGGGACTGCGTAAAATATCGACAATTTCCCGCAAACGCCGAAATGAACGATTTTGCAAGCTGGCTTCATCACTTCGCGGCACCCACACCAAAGATAAATTCCCGTAACCTTGCACTCGATCCAACTCATATAACGGAATTTTCTCCAACCGCTCTTCACCCGCCACACCTAGCGCATGACCCACAACAATCGGAAAATCATCCGGATAGCATTCCATTAAGCTAAGCTTTACATCCGAAGCAGTAAACGCATCATACACTTGCGCGATTATCGTATGTATTTGCGGATTAAGCAGGCTGTCAAACGATGTACTGCCATCCACCAGTTGAAACCCTTCGATAGGATCAAATCCAAAGCGTATAAAGGCTTGGTCGAGAAAGCTTTCACCACCTAACATTTGTAGCTCTACTCCCGATTCAATACAGTTCTCGATTAATAATTGTGAAGTTCGCTCCGCAACCATCGGATGACCAGGCACAGCGTAAATGATCTCTCGCTTTACTGTTTTAGCAGTTGAAATTAATTCCGTGGCAATCT
Source organism: Bacilli bacterium (assembly GCA_028287395.1). Classification (GTDB taxonomy): domain Bacteria; phylum Bacillota; class Bacilli; order Paenibacillales; family NBRC-103111; genus Paenibacillus_AC. Next base: position 32,057 of record JAQBPR010000016.1, on the reverse strand, counting down.
TCGCATAAACATCAGAGAAGGTATCATTCTGCTCATAGATTTCATCAAATGACTGGAAAGCAATATCATTCTCCGCTAAAAACTTCAAAGCGGGATGCTGGGCTGTCCTAACATAAATATCTGAACTATTTTGCAGTTTACGCCAAATACCGAGACTGAGTTGATTTTCATCTCCAGATCCTAAACCGACTATCGTTATTTTTGCAGTCATAAGACAGCTCCTTTTTAATGTGTGTTTAATTAAGTAGGGTTACGGCATATGAGGGATGTCCCTAAGCATATGCTTACGAAGCCAGTTTTGCTAAAGCAAAACTTTCAACTCTCCGGTCACATTCCCTCATATGCTCTCAACCACTTATTAAACACACTCTTCTAGTGTAACAAACGCAGCTTACTTAAAATCGGCAGCACTTTAGAATTAAAACCAGGCATTCCCGCCAATTCTTGCTTAGAAACAGCTCCCAATCGAATCAGTGCAATCATATAAACCAAGGCAGCTAATAGCACAGAGAATAAAGCCACGATTGTATTCTGCAAACGATAAGAGAAATGAACCGGCAAGTGCGCAAATAAAGATCCTAAGCCATATATACAGATCCAAAGCACTGCGCACATGATCAAAAGTGCAGCTAAAGGACGCAAAAATTGCTTAATCGTGTTACCCGCTTGTACACTTTTGCGCAGATCTCTTAAATTCAGAAAACAAGCAGCTGCAAAGGCGATCACCGCAGATATCGCAGCTCCTTCAATCCCGTAATAAGGGATCAAAAGCAAATTAAAGACGATTTTAAGTAAGACCGCAATAAATAAATTGCGCACGGGAGCCATCACCGCACCAAAACCTTGCAATATACTCGCTGAAACAATATTCACAGCACTAAATACTGCCGTAAACGCAAGGATTGCCATTGCTTGCCATCCCTCTGCTGATTTATAAAACATCACATTTAATGGAATAGCGGTTGCCGCGAGACCAAATGAAGCAGCCAAACCAACCAGCCAAGTAAACCGCAAAGCAAGCTCTGTGCGAGTGTGAATGGTATGCTGTTGGCGATGCATCTTCGCTTCGGCAATCGAGGGAACAAGGGCAGCTGACATCGAGGTTGCTATCATCGCTACGAGCTGGACAAGCGGCAATCCGTGGTTATAGATACCAAACACATGCGTTGCTGAGACTTCATCTAAACTCCGTTTAAGCAAACGCGGCATCGTAAAAGTATCCACTAGCGTCAATAAGGGCATTACAATGGAACCTAAGCAAATAGGCAAAGCATATCGCATAAACTGTTTAATGATAAATGAAGCGGATTCACGCTTTACCCTATTTTGCAGAAGATCAGGTATTGCCCCTGCACGAGCTTGTCGCCAATAATATACCATGACCATCAACCCTACTGCTGCACCTGTAACAGAACCGAAGGCAGCGCCTGCAGCAATGGTCCCCGTGTCATATCCCCATCGTGTAAAATAAAGCAATAATACTACCATTGTGGTCACGCGAATGAACTGTTCCGCTACCTGTGAAACAGCAGTCGGCAGCATGTTTTGCATCCCTTGGAAGTAACCCCGTAAAGCAGCCATGACAGGAACGAGCAGCAACGCAAATGAAACATAGCGAATGGCTTTTGCAGAAGCCTTAATCCCAATTAACCAAGCAAGCCAATCTGCTGTAAAAAATAATAAACTAAAAAATAAGATTCCCATTGCTAATAAGACTAAACTGGCAATATGAAATATACGCTTTGCTTCTCTATATTGTCCTAAAGCCACATGTTCCGCTACAAACTTAGAGACCGCAAGGGGCAATCCAGCTGTTGCTAATGTCAAAATTAAAATATACAAAGGGTACACCGCGTTATATACTCCAAAAACTTCGTCTCCAGCGATGTTCTGTAAAGGGATCTTTTGCATAGTCCCCAATAGCTTAGAAATGACTGCCGCAGCCCCTAGTACTGCTGCTCCTTTGAGTAGTGTGACGCCAGTATAACCTTGCTTTTGTTGATCTGCCATCGTATCCCTTCCATTTCCCCAAAACCATAAAACTATTATAACCTGTCAACGGTCAGCTTGTTGCTATTTTTATTCGACGAAACCACGCAAAAATTAATTTAAAAAAGCTTCCCATTTGAGGAAGGTGTTTTCACCTTTCCAAGAGGAAGCCTTTCTTCAATCCACGATCAGGTTCGATGCTTATTATTGCTCCATTTGTTTAGCCAGAAAGCCTGCTGCCGTTTCTGTCATTTTCACTTCCATTTGCCCCATTTTCATGCCATCTTCCTTACTGATCATGATGACAGAGCCAATCGGATCTCCACTTGCAATAATCGGAGCTATTGCTAAGGAACTGTAAGTTTCAGTTAAATCCTTAATAATCTCATATTGACCTGCATTCGTTTCAATCAAAGCCTTGCGGCCTTCCATACAGTTTTCAACAAGAGACCCAATCGCTTTTTCTAAGTAATCTTTTTTAGAAGCGCCCGAAACGGCAATGATGTTATCACGGTCGGAAATCATTGTAATATGCCCAGTACTTTCAGCTAATGATTCGGCATATTCTTTGGCAAAGTCACCTAGTTCACTAATAGGTGAATACTTTTTCAAGATCACTTCGCCATCCCGATCCACGAAAATTTCTAAAGGATCCCCCTCGCGAATTCTTAACGTACGACGAATTTCCTTGGGTATGACCACTCTTCCTAAATCATCTATCCGACGAACAATACCTGTTGCTTTCATGCTTCCTGATGCCTCACTTTCCTTGGAGATGTGCTAACCATAGTATGATCTGTTTATTCGATCCTAATTCATCCTAACTCCACAACCCATTATTATAGTTTACTTGTGGCGAGGTGTTTACATTATGTCCAAAAAATTCATTTGAATACATTCAAAAAACAAGAGCGCCCGATGAATGAGCACCCTTGTTCAATACATGTTTTTATTTAGCAGGAGCTACTGTAGCTGGTGCTGTTCCTACTGGTGTCGGTGCCGGTGTCGGTGCTGGCGATGGAGTCGGAATAGCAGATTTATAATCAAGTTTCGGGAATTCATTCGTCATGAAATCATTGATTAAACCATCCTCTAGACTACTACGAATCGATTCTTTAGCCTGATCTACCGTTTGGTTCGTTCTCGATAACACCTTCATCACATGATAACCATATTCTGTTTCAACAGGATCGCTGATTTTATTAAGCGGCAACTCTGCTGCTGCTTTTTTAAAAGCTGCTACATAAGTACTAAGGGATGCATTATCATATTTTCCGCCATTGTCCTTAGAACCTGGATCATCGGAGTATTCCTTCGCAAGTGCAGTAAAGTCGCCACCCTTGTCCAACTTATCCTTAACTTCAAGCGCTCTTTTTAAAGCCTCATCTTTCGTACGCAAATCCTTTTGCCCTGTTGGATCCGCTGGATCCTTCAACATAACCAAGATATGCTGTAACGAAGCCGTAGTATAAGCATACGGATCCGCTTTTATATTCTTATCATACTCAGCTTTAATTTGTTGATCCGTTACTTTAGTGCCCATATCGGACAATGCAATTAATGTCATGCTAAAATAATTTTGGATATCCGCTATCGCAATATTAGCCGCTTTCATTGCAGGATCCATTTGCGCTTTATTGGTATCATAATATTTTTGAAACGAATCCATTTGTGTCTTAACTTTAGCTTCAGCGTCTTTCTTACTTGCATCGCTTGCACGAGCGTTCAATACTTTGAGCAACACATATTGTTTTAACATGTATTCGTCGAAGCCTGGAGTCCCTTTAGCTTGTGCACTTTGTTGACTTAGAAAGGCTGAGGTTTCAATGAATTTATTTAATTCCCCGTAGGTGACTTTTCCATCTTTGTACGTCCCTGCAATGTCTGTGTCCTTCGGACCTTTAGTCGCAATTGGAGAACTAGAAGCTGAAGCACCACTATTTGTTTTTCCACATCCACTGAGTAGAGAAATAACCAATATTAACGCAATCATCCCAACAAACCATCTGGCCTGTCCTATTTTTTTATTTGGCAACATTTTGCAACTCCCCTTTCGTTTTCAACACTTCTTGATATTTACTTAAAAATTTCTCTAATAATTGTATTGATTGCTCCGAAGATAATCCTCTGCAAAGTATTTCAATGAGAATGTGAGCTCCCGGAATGATCTTAATCCTTCCCTCAAAATGCGAGGATAAAGCAACAAGTTTTTTACCTTCCAAATTCCCATTCTGATCCGAATGGATCTTAATCTGGTAATCATCTCCTTTTTGGCTAATGGATTCAATGGCGTACATAGAACCGTATACTTTTATTCTTGCCACTGCGAGCAAATTTTCTACCGCTATAGGTAAGTCACCGAAACGATCAACCAATTCCTCATGCAGATCCGCCACTTCTTCAAGTGATGTCAGATTAACTACCTTTTTATAAATCTCAATCTTCTGCATACTATCATAAATATAGTCCGAAGGTAAATAGGCGTCTATTTGAAGCTCTAATTGCGTGCTGCTCGGCTTGGCTATTTCGATCGTTTCGTTACCCATTTGTGCCTTGCGATTGGCGATTTCTTGCGCTAACATTTGCGAATACAAATCAAAACCGACCGAGGCGATAAAGCCATGCTGCTCGGCTCCCAATAAATTTCCTGCCCCTCTTATCGATAAATCACGCATCGCAATTTTAAAGCCCGAACCTAACTCCGTAAATTCTTTAATCGCTTGAAGTCTTTTTTCGGCTATTTCATTTAAGATTTTATCCCGTTTGTAAGTAAAATACGCATAAGCAATTCTATTGGAACGTCCTACACGTCCGCGAAGTTGATAGAGTTGTGATAATCCCATTTTATCGGCATCATGAACAATTAACGTATTGACGTTAGGAATGTCAACACCCGTTTCAATAATACTTGTACTAACAAGCACATCGTATTCACCATCCAGAAAATCAAGAATGGTCCGTTCTAATTCTTGCTCCGGCATTTGTCCATGAGCAACGGCTACTTTAGCATCAGGAACAAGCGAAGAGAGCTGTTCAGCAATCTGCTGAATCCCTTGCACTCGATTGAACAAATAATACACTTGTCCCTCGCGGGCAAGTTCACGTTCAATGGCCTCACGCGCCAAAGCAAAGCTATGCTCGACGACATAAGTCTGAACCGGAAAACGGTTTTCCGGAGGAGTCTCAATGACAGATAAATCCCTGACACCGAGCATCGACATATGCAATGTTCTTGGGATTGGTGTCGCTGTTAATGTTAGGACATCGACATCCATTTTCAGCCGCTTAAGCTTCTCTTTATGCGACACACCAAAACGCTGCTCTTCATCCACAATCAACAAGCCCAATTCTTTAAATTGGATATCGCTTGAAAGTAGGCGATGGGTTCCAATCACAACATCCACTGTTCCTTTTTTAATTCCTTTGATTGTATCTGTTTGTTCTTTTTTTGAACGAAACCGACTTAACACTTGGATTTGAATAGGGTATCCGGAAAATCGTTCGCGGAACGTTTCATAATGCTGCTGAGCTAATATTGTTGTTGGAACGAGCACCGCTACTTGCTTGCCGTCTATTGCTGCCTTAAAAGCAGCACGAATAGCGACCTCTGTCTTCCCGTAACCGACATCCCCACAGAGCAAACGATCCATAGGCCTCGGCTTTTCCATATCTCTTTTTATCTCATCAATCGCACGAAGCTGATCGCGCGTTTCATCATATGGAAACAATCCCTCAAATTCACTTTGGTAAGGTGTGTCTTTATTAAAGCCATACCCCACTGTTGCTTGTCGTTCAGCATAAAGCTGGATTAATTCATCTGCGATATCCTTAACGGTGGAATGGACTTTATTCTTCACACGCGTCCAATCCGCGCCTCCAAGTTTATATACTTTTGGTTCCTTATCTTCAGCACCAACGTACTTTTGGATCAAGTCTATTTGGTCAATGGGAACAGAAAGCTTATCCCCGCCTGCATACAAAATATGCAAGTAATCCTTATGCATCCCGTTAATTTCAAGCGTGCCTATGCCCACATATTTACCGATTCCATGATTAATATGAACGACATAATCGCCCACCTTAAGCTCCTGGTAATTTTTGATACGCTCGGCATTTTCAATTTTTTTGTCCATTTTGCGTGCTTTACGCTGTTTTTGGGAAAATATCTCGCCTTCTGTAATAACCACTAGATGAATAGAAGGAAGCTCAAATCCACTTTGTAAATTACCGTTTAAGAGCATGGGCTCTTCGATTTGGTAATCCTGCAGGATGCGCTTGATCCGCTCCATCCTCTCTTCCCCATTGGTCAGCAAAAGCACCTTATAGCCGGTCTTCTTCCATCGATCCATCTCCGACTTCAATAAATTCATTTGTCCATGAAAGTTCTGCATCGTTCGGCACATAAAATTAACGATATTTTGTGGTTGCGTTTGTGGAACCTGACGTAAAAATAATGACAAATATAGTGTCGGAAAAGGCTTTCTGTGAAGCAAGGTTTCGTAAGTTTTCGCTAATACAAAGGAAGGCAAGTATTTCCCATCTTGTAATAAACCCGTTACCCATTCCACTTCATCGCGCTCCAACTGCTTAGCTGTTTCAATCAAACGCGCGGGTTCATCTATGAGCAATATAGAATCCTTTGCCATATAGTCGAAAAGTGTTTGCCGTTCCGGATAAAGTAAAGATATATATTTATAAATACCTCCAAAAGAATGCTGTTGCTCCAATTGAGCAAGCTCATTTCCAATCTCTTCCTGCAGCCTCGTCTTCGCTTGACGATCTGTCATTTTGGCCAATTGCTGCTGCAGCAGCTCAGCCCCATGCTGAGCCGCATTTTGATAACGCTTTCGATCTGCAATCATCTCTTTACAAGGTTCAATCACAATCGAAGATAATTTCTCAATCGATCTTTGATCTACTACATCAAAGGAGCGAATGGAATCTACCTCAACATCATAAAGCTCTATTCGATAAGGCGTATGAGCTGTTAAAGGAAAAAAATCAATAATCCCGCCACGTACACTCATTTCCCCTTTTGACTCAACTCTTTCTACGCGTTCATAACCGATTCCCGTCATTTTCAACAAAAAATCATCTAAGTGCAATGTATCGCCCAAACGAACGAAGATTTGCGCTTCAGAAAACACACTGCTTAAAGGCAATAGCTTACGAACACCTGCAAATGGAGTCACCAAAATACCGCGAAAGCCAGAAGCGAGACGACTAAGCGCATCAATACGTTGCGCCAATAATTCCGGACTTGCAGCAGCCGTTTCAGTCACCATCATTTCCTGTGCTGGATAGAGCAGCACCTGTTCCGTAGAAAGACACTCGATTAAATCCTCAGCAATCTTCTGCGCCGCAAACATATTATGTGTCAAAATAACAATCGGTTGGTTTAACCCTTCCATCAAAGAGGTGATCATGACCTGTCGAGATGAACCCGACAAACCAGAAACGAGCTGCTCTCGCATCCCCGATTTAAAGCCGGAAACGATCGTTTGAAAATCCATATCAGCAGAAAAGGCTTTAATTAATCGCTGCAACCAGTCCACCCCTTTCATCCATCAAAAAAGAAGCCTAGGCTGCACTGCCAAGGCCATATATCAAAAAATCCACATTTTCACTGCCGGTAACACATATCATTATTGCAGTGGATTTCCAATAAGCATTAACTCGGGATTAGCTGCTAACGCTTCGCCACAATAATTGCAAACCAATTTGACGGTCACATCGCCATTGAGGTTATACGATATTATATCGCTGCGTTCCTCGGGGGTCAAGAAATGGAAGCCTAATTGAAATTCGCTTACCAGATCGTTGGTTATGACACCAATCATTGTCTGACAGTGACGGCAAATATATTTTACTGACATTTGTATGCCTCCCTGCGATATCATATTCCTTCTCAGTATGCCCATTTTTAGAGAAAAATAAGCTTTAATTGAAAAGTTTCAGATAACTACGCAAGCAGGTTTTATCAAAAGCCAAACTCAACCGTTAAACTTAGCCATGGTTTGTTCAAAAGAATGCGTCAGACTGTACAGCATAGCCTCTGCACATTGCGCTACAAATGACTCCAATAGCTTCACTTCATCTTTCTTGAAAGGAGAAAGCACATAATCGGCTATATCATATCCCGGTAGAGGCCTCGAAACCCCCATCCGAATTCGATTAAATGTTTGTGTATTCGTATGTTGAATAATCGATTTAATTCCATTGTGTCCACCAGCACTCCCTTGATACCGTAATCTAATTTGCCCAAAAACCGTATCTAAATCATCGTAAATGACCGTCATCTCTTGAAGATCCGTTTTAAAATAATCGATAAAAGAACGGACGGACTCACCTGAAAGATTCATATAAGTCATCGGCTTCAGTAAATATACTTTTGTTCCCTGCACATTACCTTCTCCGACCAACCCCTTACATTTACTTGGCTTAAATGAAATATCCCACTTTTCAGCAAAATAATCCAACGCCATAAAACCAATATTATGTCGAGTTGCTTGGTATTGCGTGCCTGGATTTCCCAATCCTGCAAACCATCTCATCAAATCACCCTTTACTTGCAATATGCTGAAAAATATTTTTTAAAATTACGTGCAATTGATTGCAACTTTTCTCTTATTATACTTGTCCTACTTAATAGATGGCAAAATTTGCTGTTAAACCTATGGAAAGGGTGTTGTTCATGTATTTATTCGGCCAAACTTTAACAGGCGATGGGCAATTTTATGATCACATCGAGCATGAAATTCCGATTCAAATTTATTTGGAACGCAGTCATACCGATATCGGATTTATTGAAGGCTATTCCGAAGATTACATTAAAGTAAATCAAACGTTCTATAATCGGAAGCAGTTTACTTTTGTTTCCCGTCCCGGCTATTAAATTACTCTTCGAATAATTTACTGACTGATAATTGTTCATGGATTCGAATAATGGCCTCTCCCATGATGTTCGCAATCGAAAGGATCTTAATTTTATCCGATGGATTGGGATGGGTAATGGGAATTGTATTGGTCAGCACAAGCTCTTGAATCGGTGATTCTTCAATTCTTTGCATTGCCGGCCCTGATAAAACAGCATGCGTACCACAAGCATATACCTCTGTGGCCCCATATTCGATCAATGCATTAGCTGCCAAAACCATTGTCCCCGCTGTATCAATCAAATCATCGATCAAGATAGCTGTTTTCCCTTCAATCTCACCAATGATATTCATCACTTCACTCATATTGGGTTCAGGTCTTCGCTTATCAATAATGGCCAAAGGTGCGCTTAAATAATCAGCCAGTCTGCGGGCGCGCACCACTCCGCCATGATCTGGAGATACAACAACTACATTGGGAAGCTTTTTTGCGCGATAATACTGCCCTAATATGGGTACACCAAGTAAATGATCTACAGGAATATCGAAAAAGCCTTGAATTTGCATCGCATGTAAATCCATTGTGATTACACGGTGAGCCCCTGCCGTTTCAATCAAATTCGCTACAAGCTTAGCTGTAATGGGGTCCCGCGATCTTGCCTTACGATCCTGACGTCCATATCCATAATATGGGATGACTACATTTATGCTTTTTACAGAGGCTCGCTTAAACGCATCAATCATCACTAATAATTCCATTAAATGGTCATTTACCGGGTGACAAGTAGACTGAATCAAAAACACATCGCAGCCGCGAACACTTTCATTCAAACGAATTTGAATTTCTCCATCGCTAAAACGAAACACTTCCGCGTCTCCTAAAGCAACACCGATATAATCCACTATCTCCCGAGCTAATTTTGGATTGGAATTACATGTAAACACCTTTAGCTTTGTATCCAGATAGGCCATGGGTCACCTCATTTCGGCGTATTTTTTTTTGCTTGTATCTTGTTGCGAAGCTTTTCTGCATAGCCCGGTTTATTGGTTTGGCGCTGTCTCGCAATCGCCATGTCATCCGCTTGCACTTCGTCTGTAATCGTCGAGCCAGCTACTACATAAGCCCCTTTGCCAATTTTAACCGGCGCAATCAAGTTAGCATTGCTGCCTACAAAAGCATTATCACCGACTTCAGTCAATTGCTTATTAAAACCATCATAATTAACAGTGATAGCGCCACAGCCAAAATTAACGTTCTTACCAAGAGTCGCATCACCGACATAACTTAAATGAGAGACTTTACTATCATCATCTATCGTTGCATTTTTAATTTCTACAAAATCGCCGATTTTAACCCGTTTTCCCAGTTTCGCACCTGGACGCAAGTAAGCAAATGGCCCAATGGAGCTTTCATTCCCCACTGTTGCGTCTTGAAGTACTGACTGCTTCACGGTCACCTGATTTCCAACCTGTACATTATTCATTTCTGTATAAGGACCAATTAGACAATCCTCACCAATTTTAGTATTTCCCCGTAAAATACAACCAGGTAAAATAACCGTATCCGCCCCAATTTCCACATCTTTCTCAATATATGTTTGAGTAGGGTCCATGCAAGAAACGCCATTCAGCATATGCTTGCGAACGATACGTTCACGCATATATCCTTCGGCCTCGGCTAAGGCGACACGATCATTCACACCAATCGCTTCTTCTGTTTCCTCCGTACAAAAACCTATAATTAACTTCCCTTCTTCACGTAGAATACCGATTACATCTGGCAAATAGTATTCCTGCTGTACATTATCATTCTTAACCTGTTGTAAAGCTTGAAATAAACTGCGATTGTTAAAAAGATAGGTGCCTGCATTAATTTCACTAACCTTCTGTTCCGCTTCCGTACAATCCTTCTGCTCCACAATCTTGATTACATGATCTTGATCATTACGGATGATTCTGCCGTATCCGTGCGGCTGCTCCAGCTTTGCGGTTAAAATCGTTGCAGCTGCATGCCGTACTTGATGAACTTCAATCATCTTTTTCAAAGTTTCTTCCTTCACTAAAGGAGTATCACCACAGATAACAATCGTAATTCCTTCTTCATTCCCCAGCAAATCTTTCGCTTGCAGAACAGCATGCCCCGTTCCTAACTGCTGTGCTTGAAGCACATACTCCGCTCGGGTTCCCAAATAACCGCTAACCGCCTCAGCCCCATGCCCAACAATCACTACAGTACGGCTAACTTTAATATTTTCTAATACATCCATAACGTGCCCTATCATTGGTTTTCCACATACGGGATGTAGTACTTTATATAGTTTGGATTTCATTCTTTTCCCTTGACCCGCAGCTAAAACAATGCTTAATATTTGCATAAAACATCTCCCTGTTAAACATTATAATTCTTTCATAATAGACTATATAACACTTTATATAAAAAGAAAAGAGAGCCCCGAGGCTCCCCAAAATACATTAAATCATGCTCCCTCTTCAATAACTTCTTCCTCTATTGCCGCTTTCTCATACTCCGACAAAACCGCTGCTTGAATTTTCTCACGTGTGGAAGACGAGATTGGGTGTGCGATGTCTCGGAATTCCCCATCTGGAGTTCGTTTGCTTGGCATTGCGACGAACATCCCATTATTCCCGTCAATGACGCGAATATCATGAACGACAAATTCATTATCAATGGTGATCGAAGCAATCGCTTTCATCCGACCCTCAGAATTAACGCGGCGGAGTCTAACATCTGTTATTTGCACTTAGTGTTCACCACCTTTTCCCATCAAGAAGACTTGGTGTATTATTCCACATTTCATTGGCAAATTCCTGCTTCAAAAAAAGAATATATTGCCATTTTTAAAAATATTTTTTCAAATCATATACTATTCGACATTAGCCGACACAAACCGACACAATCAGCTCGATTTCCACAAAAACATCTCTAGGTAAACGTGCTACTTCAACCGTAGAACGTGCTGGTTTATGTTCACCAAAATAGCTGGCATAAATTTCATTTAAAGCAGAAAATTGATTCATGTCTTTAATAAACACGGTTGCTTTGATTACATCTTGAAAACCGCAGCCCGCCGCAGCCAGTATTGCACGCAAATTTTGAAATACCTGATGCGTTTGCTCGACAATTCCACCAGCCACAACTTGTCCATCCAAACCTAATGGAATTTGACCTGACGTATACAACAAATTTCCACAAAGCACCGCTTGTGAATAAGGCCCGATCGCTGCTGGAGCCTCCGTTGTCGCAATCGTACTTAACTTACTCATAAAACACTTCCTTATCGTCAAAGTAATTACCGGGAACAACTTTAATATGTTTACTTTTGGTATCCATTTCTGCAAATCTTGCTAGAGACACATAGTCTTCAACCAAATGCTCTAAAACTTCACCTGATTCAACAAATACACCCACTCCTTTTACAGTGGCGCGAAATTCTTGCAGCAAATCCATCATCCCGTGTATCGTTCCGCCAGCGCGCATAAAATCGTCAATAATTAATACTTTGGATTCTTCCTTTAATGCTCGTCTCGCTAATGACATCGTTTGAATCCGCTTATTGGAGCCCGAAACGTAATTAATACTTACTGCCGAACCTTCCGTTACCCGATTATCTCTTCTGACAATGACCACAGGTAAGTTTAAATAAGACGCTGTTGCATAAGCGAGCGGGATCCCTTTCGTTTCAACCGTCATCACGACGTCGATATCCCTTCCGGCAAATGCGGAAGCAAACATCTTACCAATTTCATTCATAATCGAAGGCTGTCCTAAAATGTCTGACATATAAATATACTCCCCAGGTAAAATTCGCTCTGGCTGCGCCAATCTCGTACATAGCTTTTGAATGAATTGCAATGAAACAGATTTTGGAACCTTGGGAATAAATTTAACGCCGCCAGCCGCGCCTGCCATGGTCTGCAATTCCCCTAAACCTTCAAGATCAAATACTTCTTTTATAATCGCTAAATCTTCACTGATCGATGATTTAGCTGAACTGTAGCGATCCGCAAACGTCGTTAAGGGGATTAATGTATGGGGACGAAATAATAAATACTGGGTCATTTCCACCAATCTTGCACTGCGTTTCAACTTTTTCATTAGAATCCCCCAAATCCGAATATTATAATGAAAATATACCATTTCATACGTGTTTACACAAGTTTTATATGAAGACATCACTGATTTTATGTATATTATTATCTATTACAAGAATTATCTAGGTAAGCATCCTTACGGCATAAACCTCTTTACAAAAACCCCTTAATCCATTATAAATTCGTTCGGCTTTCGCCTCTTTAGATACAATGCCAAATACAGTCGGCCCACTTCCTGACATCAATACCCCTTCAGCGCCAAGGCGTTCCATACTTTGTTTTAATTGCCGGACAATGGGGTAAAGGTCTAAGGTAACCTCTTCCAGCACATTCCCCATACTTTGGCATAGCTTGTCCAAATTCTTGCTGCGAATAGCTTCTAGCACATTCACAGTTGACGGATGCGCCTTTATATTCTGAGCATTGAGCCTTGTATAAATATCTGAAGTCGACACATTAATCGGCGGTTTGGCTAAAATAACCCAACATTGCGGCGGCGATTCAATAGGTTGCAGCCGTTCGCCCCTTCCCGTAGCAAGTGCTGTTCCGCCTGTAACGCAGAAGGGTACATCAGAGCCTAGCTCGGCACCTAAACGTTGAAGTTCATCCATGGGTATTTGTAACCGCCAGAGCCTGTTCAAGCCTCGTAACGTAGCAGCAGCATCGCTGCTGCCTCCGGCTAATCCTGCGGCAACCGGGATTTTTTTGTCTAAATGAATATAAACACCCTGGCTAACCTCATATCGGTCTTTGATCAGCCGTGCCGCTTGAAAAGCCAGGTTTTTCTCATCCAACGGGATATAACCAGACTGACTGGAAATAATAATGGTGTCTCGGGGAAGTTCCTGCATTTCAATATGATCAGCCAAATCGACCATCGTCATGACCATCTCAACTTCATGGTAACCATCATTTCTTTTATGCAAAACATCCAACGATAAATTTATTTTGGCCGAGGCCTTTTCCAGCACCTTCATTAGCTCACCTTTTCTACCCCGATTGACATCATCAACTTAAACATTATAGCAAACAGCCGTACAAAGATAAACGGCTATGCCGTTTTTTTAGACAGTAGCGTTTGTCCAGAATTCTATTTGAAAAAAAAGCTAGAGCATGTACTGCTCTAGCTTCCACATTACGGTTGTTACCTTTGGTTCGGTTGCTGCGACATGGATTTTTCGGCGATTTGAATCGCGCGTTTAACCATATTACCCGCATCCTTTGTACGGATCCCACCCCAACCCTCACGTTTCACAGTATCTGCGAAGCCTAAATCTTTGGCAAGCTCATATTTAAATTCATCTGACATTACGCTGCGTCTCCGACGGCTCATCTCAACCAACCTCCTTTACGTCAGAATACGTTTAGTATGCTAAGAAAACGCAAATAAAAAACAGCAAAATCGTTTCCGATTTTGCTGCTATATTATGTGGATTCTACTGTTGAATATAAGTAATCCGAACTTGTCCATCATCGTTACATACAGTTACCTCAACGGATTCTGTCAAAATATCCGCATAACTGTAGGAAACACGTTTAAAGGCATGTTGCTCTTCATCCAATTTTACAATAAAAACAGAAGGGTAGGTTTCTTCCAAAACACCGGAACGTTCAATGGTCTTCCGACGACCGCCATTTGCACGTAACATAATTTTCTGCCCAACGTGGGGCTCCAAACTGCGTTTGATCTCCAATAGCTCATTTTTAGCCATTGTATACAACCACCTCTTTCTTACTAAATTATAACTCATAAGGTGGGGAGAAGTCAAACGAGCCAATTATTATAACAGCGAATGATTCCAGTTGTCAACGGGAAATGAAATTCGATCCCGGAAGCCCTATTCTGTAGTTACCGCGCGTCTCCATGCCGCCTAATCCTTCCAAACCACTGATCGTATGGTTAATAATATCCATCATTTGTACCGTATCTTTTATGGAAGTAAAAGAAATTTTTGCCGCAATATACAGAGGATCAAGCGCATGAATCAAGACTCTTGCCGGCGAGCTTGCGAAATTAGCTCCCGATTGGATCAACGCCTCAAAAAAAGATTGGCATGCTCCCGCAATGATTACAAGATTGTCTCGATTTTGCTCATATTGCCGAGCAACCTTGACTGCTTTGACAAAATGCTGTGAATTTTTATAGCTTTGAAGATTAAGTAAATCACCGTCTTTCCGTTCCTTCAAAATTCCATCATGCCCTGTTATCACCAAGATGTCTGGTTTGGTTTGCGGCAGTAACTGAGCTAACGCTTCAGCCATATGCGCTTCCGGGACATAGAATCCTTCCGCCGGGACGCGCAGCTCTGCATATAAGTTCAAACTTTTACGTAAATATACTGGATCTCCGTCCAAATGAAGCACCTTTCCCGGCACTTCAAAATACGTATAAGCCCCACTCGCTTCCTTCTGCCGCAGGCGACGAAATTGTTCGATGTTTCGCATCGCTTCCGTAACTTTCAATTGGATCGCTGGATCTGTTCGAAAATCTTCTCCGCGTATAAGACTCAAATCCTCTATAGGCGAATCAGCAAGCAGTCGGTATTCAATTCCTTTAAGCAAAACCTTTTGCACAAAAATTTCCTGAATTTTAAAAAGTACGTCGCCACCATACGATTTTCTAATTACCAGGTCACCCTGCCTCATAAGTGCTATCGCCTCCCTGGTCTATCGTATGGATGCGATAGGCGTTTGGTGCTTAGCATAAAATCAGGGATAATTTCAACCTTGATTTTCTTACTTTAATGGCAATATTCTATAATCGATTAAAGCGTTGCTGAGCCGTGCGTATTCCTCTAAGCTAAGCGTCTCCCCTCTGCGAGAAGGGTCAATTTTACAATTCAGTAAAATGGAATTTAGCGCGTCACGGGTATCTTTGGAAAAAAAGCGAACAAGCAAGTTGTTCGATATCGTTTTACGTCTTTGCGTAAAGCAAGCCTGCACAACTTCGAAAAACCATGCTTCATCGATCACTTCTACTGGGGGTGTATGGCGTATTTGCAATTTGATCACAGCCGAGTCTACATTCGGTTGCGGAATAAATACGGTACGCGGCACAATCATCACCAATTCCGGTACGCAATAAAATTGGACCGCAATGCTTAAACTGCCATACTCTTTACCTCCAGGTGAAGCCGCCATCCGTTCGGCAACCTCTTTCTGAATCATCACCACTATATTTTCAAGCGGCAATCGTTCCTCTAGCAGTTTCATAACAATCGGCGTCGTAACATAATACGGCAAATTCGCTACGACGCTGATTTCCGCAAAGGAAGCAAAGTGTTCTTGAAAAATATCAGCTAGCGATAACTTCAGCACATCACCGTGAATAATCGATACGTTGTCATGAGATTGCAATGTGTCCTTTAAAATCGGCAATAAACGTTGATCGATTTCGATCGCGACCACTTTACCCGCTTCTTTTGCCAGTTGTTGTGTCAGTGACCCTATACCCGGGCCAATTTCTAACGCACCCTTGCTGCTATTCAAATCTGCAGCTGATACAATTTTATGCAGTATATTTTGATCCACCAGGAAGTTTTGTCCCAAGCTTTTTTTTAAAACAAACCCATGCTTATTTATAATTTCTTTTGTTTTACTCGGCGTGGCCACTTCGTCCAACCGATTATGATTTGAATTCATCTACAACCCTCTTTTATCAAATTGCGCCAAAGCCGCGTTGAATTCCGTTTGGCTGATTTGAAACATTTGGCACCGCTTATGAAACTGTTTCCCATTAGCATACCCTATACCAAGCAGTTTGCCCATCTCCATTCTCCGCTGTGCCGCTTGAGGATGAACAATGAGTCCAGCTGCGATCAAATCATCCCAATGAATTTCCGCTTCAAATCCCGTATATTCTGTTTTTACGTTATCCAGCGCTTTACGAATGATTTCAGGAGGTGCATTTTCCACACCAATGTCACCCTTCAACGTTGCTTCCTCCTGTGTTAGAAAAGCGTGCTTGCAGCCTTTCACCCGTTGGCTGATCAATCTACGCAAGCGCTCTCCGGCATGATCAGGGTCTGTGAAAATAATGACGCCTCTACGCTGCTGAGCTAATTCAATTTTACGGTAAATCTCACGATTAATCGCCGAGCCTCCTGTTTCAATTGTTTCCGCTTCAACCGCTCTGCGAATCGCAGTTGTGTCATCCTTTCCTTCTACAACTATGATTTCTTTAATCATCCTGGACCCCTTTCTTAACCGCTGCAGGTTCATAAATAAAAAGAAGAGGTGATATACCCCTTCTCTTTATAATCCTATAAAAGTACTAATCGTTCGATGGCTTTTTCGGGCCAATGACATAAACTGTATAGCCTCGTTTTAAACCGAATTTATTTACATAATCCGGACTATCGAAGTAAACATCGATCTTATTCCCTTTAACCGCGCTGCCTGTATCTTCAGCGCGACGGAAGCCAATGCCTTCTATATAGACCCACCAACCGATGGGTATTACATTTTTATCTACAGCAATTGTACGCCCTTCCGTTACGGTTGTGCCGGAATACGTAATGCCAAATTGCGGATCATTACTATTTTTCCCCGTTGATTCAAGATCATTCGAATAGGCTGTTAACGTTACGTTATTAATGATTTGCTTATATCCGAATTGTATTCCATTTTTCGAAACGATATCTCCATCGGAAGATGAAGATGCAAGTTTAACAACTGGCTTTTTCGTTCCAATGGCAACAATCTTTTTCACACTGACGGTTTGAACAAGTTCACTGACAATATTCTCCGCCACAAGCGATCCATCTTCATAGATCTTTTGTTTTTGAACGAGTTTCTTGCCTTCCATACCTTCTTGAATCGTTTTCTCGTTCCCTTTAAGCAATGTATTATCTGTTTGTTGCTCTGTCTCGAACGCGATCGGAAGAGAAACATCTTCCTGTTCTTTTTTTACGCGAACGACTTTTATAGCAGCATTGCCTGACAGTTCACTATTCGGAGAGGGGGATATTCTATCTTCAATCCCCAGAGCAATATGCAGATCCTGCAAAGCACTCCCAACCGTTTTTCCGGTCGTGTACAAAGTCTTCGTCTCTCCATCAGCTGTCAGTTGAATTGGCGATGTCGTTTCAATCGTTATCTTTTCCCCATTTTTCAGTATTGCATTTAATGAGGTCGAAACCCGATCGTGCTCGCCAATAGAAATGGCTTGTTCATCCAGTAAGTGTTTTAGGTCCGGCTGCTTTGTTATAATCGCCGTTTCTTTACCGTCCAACACTACGGATACGCTTTTGATAGCCGTACCGTACAACAACATGAAAAACATGAATATCATGGCGCTTGAGATTAAAGTTATTATAGTTATCAAGCGCACTCTTTCATGCTTCCAACGCAATGCGAAGGTCATGCTGGATGATCGTTTTACATGGGTTCCGACTTGCTGGATTATGCCCACTTATGCGGTCCTCCTTCAAAGCCTCGCCGTCAAGTATTATGCATGTTAGATATGACGCGACTCAGTTTATTTTTTATTTTGACTACGTTTTAATCCGTTATTTTAGGTACTCCACCTCCGATATGTGAATTAAAAAACCGTATCTACGTAATCCAAATGGCTATTTTTGAAAATACAAAAAGCCATAAGAAGAGGAACTCTTCTCGTGGCTTTGGGATTAAACAAAGTATATCGCACGACAATCGTTGCCCCTCTCTTTACGCTTACGAGGTTAGCTGACGGATTCGGACGTGAGAGTCGCCCTACTTGGGTAAAAAAACTTACCCATGATTCACCCCTTTAACCATGATTGACTTTAAAGAACAGAAATCAATCATTTATGGTTCCCCCGTTTCCCTAATGGAAACTCAGCGAATTGGAAAAATTGGTAGCATATTTAGTTATCTTGAATGTATATTACGCTGTTAAGAGCAACCTGTAAAGGGGAATCAGCCCAGAAATATCGGATTATTCTACGAAAATTCAATCATAAATGAGCATTTAAATACTAAAAATGGACCTTTATCTCTACTTTACTCATTATATCTCATTATTATGACCACAATCGATAAAAATTGTGAATAAAGGCCTATAAGCTTATAATAGTTTTAGGCTTAATTTGGGATTTAAACAAAAATACTCTTCTGAAAAAGGTGATTAAACTGGAAACCGTTTTGAGCTTAGAAAAACTCTATGGAGGATACTTGATAAATAAGCCTTTTTTGCAAAACATTTCATTTTCCGTTCAAAAAGGCGAGATGGTTGGATTGATCGGTTTAAACGGCGCCGGTAAAAGTACGACGATAAAAAACATTCTCGGATTGCTTCAGCCTCAGCAAGGAAAAATCGAAATAATGGGCGTAGAATTGAAAAATTCTCCTCAAGCTTATCGCGCTTCCTTCGCCTATGTACCTGAAAGCCCTGAGCTCTATGAAGATCTTACAATTCGAGAGCATCTCGAGCTCACAGCGATGGCTTACGGTATCGAGAAATCAGAGTTTGAAGTACGTACACAACGATTATTAGCATTGTTTCACATGGAAGATAAGGTCAATAGCTTTTCCGCTCACCTATCCAAGGGGATGAAACAAAAGGTGATGATTATGAATGCATTTCTAGTGGAGCCCGCCCTTTATATTATTGACGAACCTTTTTTGGGACTAGATCCTCTCGGAATTCGCTCCTTATTGGATTTAATGGTACAAGTTAAAAAAACCGGTGCAAGCTTTATCATCAGCTCACACATCCTCTCCACTATCGAAAAATATTGCGATCGCTTCGTTATATTGCATCAAGGATGTATGGTTACGCAAGGTACTTTAAAAGAAATTAGTACAGTCGCCAATCTTCCCGGAGCTTCATTGGATGATGTCTTTTGCGCATTAGTGGGGAGCGAAACCAAATGACTCCAGTAGATACATTGTGGACTCGTCGCTTACGTTTTTTTTGGCGTGAAGCATTTCAATATTGGACCTATGTGGGGCGCAGCGGTTTTTTCACTTTCCTATTTGTTTTATTTATCGTCGGATCCTATGCTTATATCAAAACCTTGCAAACACTACCAGTTTCATTTCCTTATGCTTGGATAACTACGCCGATTATGCTCTTTGCACTTGCTTCAAGCCCGATACGTACCTTTGTTAAAACCGCAGATTCAGTATTCCTGCTTCCAGCTGAAACGGAAATGGATAAGTATTTTCGTAAAGCCTTGATTTACAGCTTTTTTGTGCAAGCCATGATTGTCATAGCTTCATGCATGATTCTTTGGCCCTTATATGTACATTGTTTTGGCGAACAAACGAATTCTTTTTTTCTGTTTATTGCATTATTACTGCTTGCCAAATGGGGTAATTTATTGGCAAGCTGGCAAGAAACTCGCATCGTATATCCAAGTCAGCGTCTCCAATCCCAAGTCGTACGTTGGACTTTTAATGGTATCGGATTATATGTTTTGTTTACTAAAGGAGTATTTCAAGCTTCTCTGCTCATGATTATAACGGTTTTAGCCATGGTCATCCTCTTAAAACGTCTCGTCAAATATACGATCAATTGGGACTTTCTAATACAGACAGAACAAAAGCATTTATCTGCACATTATTTATTTTTTAGCTGGTTCATCGATGTCCCGCAACGACCGACCCGCTTCAAGGAGCGTCGATTTTGGTCACAAATGACAAAATCGTTTGCGTTTACTCAGCGAAATACATTCCTGTACCTTTATACGAAAACATTCCTTCGCGGCGAATTATTCGGGATTGTCCTCCGTGTTACCTTAATCGGAATGATCCTTGTAGCAATCATACCTAACGATGGAGTAAAAGCTGCCCTATTGGGAATTATTATCTTGATCACAAGCGTGCAAATGTCCGCTTTAGAACAGCAGCATCGTTATACGTTTTGGGTGCAATTATACCCTTTGCGTTCTGAATGGCGCACAACTGCATTAACACGTATTTTATTTACTTCTTTTGTGGTGCAATGTTTGTTGCTAACCATCGTCTTTGTGTTTATGTGCTCTTCTTTGTGGTTTCCATTGGTTAGTTGTTGTATGGGTATTGCACTTGGAAGTTTGTATTATTACGTCGCATATCCGCGAAAGCTGCGTCGCAAATTACTTCAATCCCAATAAACGTATCGCGTTATTTGTCGTAATTTCAGCAATCTCTTCTAATGATAGTCCATGTATTTCTGCAGCTGTTTCTGCTACAAGTCGAACATAAGATGTTTCATTTCGTTTGCCGCGAAATGGGTGCGGTGTTAAATAAGGAGCATCCGTTTCGAGCAATAAACGATCCAACGGCACTTGAGCCAAAACTTCTTTGGGTTGCTTCGCATTTTTAAAAGTCACCGGTCCGCCAAAAGAAATATAGAAGTTCATATCCAGACATTGCTTTGCCGTTTCCCAACTTCCGGAAAAACAATGCATGATCCCCCCAACCTCAACAGCCCTCTCTTCTTTTAAAATTTGCAAAATATCCTGATGTGCTTCACGATTATGAATAACAATCGGAAGCTTAATTTTGCGGGCTAACTGAATTTGCTCGCGAAAGACTCGATGCTGAATATCCTTAGGCGAAGTATCCCAATAATAATCCAAGCCTATTTCTCCAATCGCGACAACCTTTTCATGTGCACAAAGCTGCTCAATCCAAGCTAAATCCCCTTCCCGCATGTCCTTAGCATCTTGCGGATGCCAGCCTACCGCGGCGTAGATAAAATCATAATCCTCGACCAATTTCATTGTCGTTGCAATGGTCTCTCGATTAAAGCCGATATTAACAATCCGAGTCACACCCTGATCTAATGCACGTTGCATGGCTTCTTTACGATCTTCATCAAATGCTGAAGCGTCCATATGAGTATGAGTATCTGTAAGCATAAATAGCTCCTTTATGATCATTTTGTATTAGTTTTTTTGCCCCAAAAATTGTCGAATATGTGCAGGGAGTGTTTGAGATTCGAGTAATTGTTCTGGAAAATATAATTTATGCCCTCCACGATGCATACCGCTGATGGAGCGTACGATTTCCGATTGTTGTGAAATTTCCGTTAAATTTTCGTATGCATCCAAAAGATAAATCGGTAATTTCTCATCTACTTGCCCTGGACGATATACATCGTAAGGAAGATCGCTTGGAAAGTCGATGTCGAGGTAATATTCAGCAGGCATCTCCAAACTACCCATGTACGCGCGAATTTCCTCTAAAAGAACCGTATCTATTTGTTCAAATGCAACATATTTAAATAGCTTTCGATTCATAAAGCGGCTGCACAAGTCAGCTAATATAGTATCTTTTTCGTCCTGCCATTGCATAAACAACGTCTGCATTAAAGCTTCATCGAGCTGAAAATAGGCTTCTAATGTTAATTGATTGGCAAGTAAACATTCCATAGCTTTGATATTACACGAAAATGAATACTTTTCTTCATATAATACTTTGGCTCGTTGTAAAATTTTTGCCAACAAAATTTCTGCACTTCGCGTGACGGGATGAAAATAAACCTGCCAATACATTTGATATCTCGACATTAAATAGTCTTCGACTGCATGCATTCCGCTTTCCTTTACAACAATATGCCCGTGATAAGGACGAATAACCCGTAAAATTCGCTCCAAATCAAAAGTCCCATAATGAACACCTGTAAAGTAAGCATCCCGTAACAAGTAATCCATGCGATCTGCATCAAATTGACTTGAGATTAAACTGACCACTATTTCTTTGGGATACGTTTTATTAATTACACCCGCTACCCTTTGGGGGAAATCTTCATCTACACGTCGTAAAATTCTGTTGACTTCCGTATCTCCTAAGATGATCCGGATAGACCAATCTTCATGATCCATGGCAAATGCTTTTTCAATCGAATGCGAAAATGGCCCATGTCCAAGATCATGGAGCAGCGCGGCACAAAGACAAAGCAGCCCTTCTTCATTAGGCCAGTCCGCATAGCCATTACGTTCAAATTGCGAAATAATTTTTCGCGTAATTTCATATACGCCGAGCGAATGTGAAAATCGACTATGTTCTGCACCATGAAACGTCAAATAAGAAGTACCCAACTGACGGATTCTCCGCAACCTTTGGAATTCACGCGAATTAATTAGATCCCAAATCGTCTGATCCTGCACATAAATGTATTTATGCACCGGATCCTTAAACACCTTTTCTTCACTTAGAGCTAAATCATCCATAATACCCTCCTATATCACCTGTTTATCGACTTAATTCGACTATTTCCGACAAATTACGTCACAAAAATTAGTATCTTGTCGAATACTTATTGCATCTTATTCCCATTTATTTTGCACTAACTCGCACAATAAATTGCTACTAAAACTACCGAAAACCGATTAAAAACAGCAAAAACATAAGTATTTACCCCATATTACCCATCATTTTAACCCATATTAACGTTTATAAGTGCAATTTCCGTTTAAACGCTTTTTAAACTTTAAAATTGAGGTTGACTATTATGGGAATCGTTGGTATCATAATAAACAAGAACTTTGTCGAATAATGACGAAACATATTGAGAGGGGTTATTACTAAAATGTTAAAATCCACTGGTATTGTAAGAAAAGTTGATGAACTTGGTCGTGTAGTTATTCCAATTGAATTGCGTCGCACTTTAGGAATAGGCGAAAAAGACGCTTTGGAAATTTATGTAGACGGCGAACGCATCATGTTGAAAAAATATGAGCCCGCTTGTATTTTCTGCGGCAATGCTGATAACGTGTCTTATTTTAAAGGAAAAATAATTTGTCATATTTGTTTAGCAGAGATGCCAATACCTGTGACAAAATAAAGAAAATAGTTTATAATGGAAATATAACATCATTTACTCGTAACTTTTTTCATACTCCTTATGATCCCTAAGCAAACACGCAAGCTCATGGCTTGCAGCTTAGGGATATTTTTTATTTATCGGGATCAATCAATTCATTGTATACTTCACGCTTTGGTACTCCTCGATCAACCGCCGCTTTCTTTATTGCATCCTTATGATCCATGCCATTCCTTTTATAATGTTCCACATGCTCCGTAACCGCAAGTGCCTTCCACCATGCTTGCTCTGCTTCTGTTTGCGCTTGTGTTTTAACGTACCCGCCCACAACAAGGCAATATTCACCAAGAGGGGGATGCTCCTCTATAAACAAGCGAATTTCCGCGATCGTGCCTCGTGCCATTTCTTCATATCTTTTGGTTAGTTCCCTTGCAAGAACAATGTCTCGACTTCCCCATACTTCATTCATTATAGCCAACGTTTTTAATACACGATGAGGTGATTCATAAAAAATCAATGTTTCCTCGCGGGCTGTAAGACGTTCCAGCTCTTGGTGTATGCTTTTTTTGTCACGAGGAAGAAATCCAATAAAGCTGAAACGATCCGTAGGTAATCCTGAGACAATCAAAGCAGACAACGCTGCATTTGCCCCTGGTATGGGAATCACAGTAATATGATTGGTGATTGCTAACTTTACCAGATCAAACCCCGGATCTGAAATTGCGGGTAGCCCTGCATCCGAAACGAGTGCTACGGATTGCCCTTCTATAAGAAGTCGAATGAGTTCATTCCCGCTCGCTTGTTTGTTATGCTCATGGTAACTCACTAATCTTGTGGGAATTTCATAATGTGTCAAGAGCTTGCGTGTTTGTCTCGTATCTTCAGCGGCAATCCAATGCACTTCTTTTAAAGTACGAATCGCCCGAAACGTCATGTCCTCGAGATTACCAATGGGTGTCGCAACCAAATACAACTTACCCAGTGTTCCTTGTGCTTGAAAGCTTTTTTGAATATTCAAGTTCAACCCCCTTGTCCATAAAATATTTGCATTAATTCGTCACTGTATTCTTGCTCGTTTTTGAATGCGATAATCGGTGGGAGCAGCCGAACCTCGGGCTTACCATCCTTAATCGCCTCGATCAACACCATATTCGCTTCCTCTCCGATACGAGGATGAACAAAACGAACACGTTTGGGTTCTAAGCGATGCTGACGCATGAGCACAGTAATATCCACAAGTCGGGAAGGACGGTGTACCACCGCAATCTTGCCCCCTGCCCGCACAAGTTTGGTACAAGCCACGATAACTTCTTCAAGATTACAGTAAATTTCATGACGAGCCGCGGCAAAATGCTCATTCGTATTTTGCACACCTGCCAGTACAGGTAAATAGGGAGGATTCACGGTTACCAGATCATATTGCCCGTAACCGAATAATTCATGAGCATGCTTCAAATCACCTTGGACAATTCGAATTTGAGCTTCCAATTCATTTAATACCACATTTCGTTTAGCCATATCTGCTAGACGATCTTGAATTTCCACACCATGAATATCTGCTTTTGTACGTGTAGATAAAAGCAATGGAATAACGCCATTCCCTGTGCAGAGATCCATAATTTTGCCTCGCAGCGGCACTGTACAGAAACGAGCTAACAGTACAGCATCCAACGAAAAACTAAATACCTCATCGCTTTGAATAATTTTCAACTGGTGTGTCATTAAGTCATCGATACGTTCCATTTTCGTACGCCTCACTTTAAAAAAACCGTAGAGACGGTCAATCTCTACGGTATCATCTATTTATTTAGGAAAGAAATACAAAACATGCAGTCACCCTCCATGCGAAGATGACCATAATACACATTACAAATATGAAAGCCTTCATAATATAATCGCGCCAGATTATCATAACCTTCACCAATGACGGAGTCCTTGTCTTTATCGCCAGCTATTTGCAGCAATGAATCCGAGTCTCGTCTAAGCAGCTTGCGGAGCTGCTGGTTTTCAATACTTAAACGCTTGTTCTCTTCCATAAGCCTTACAATCGTTTTTTTGAAAGAACTGAAATTAGCAAAAGCACTGCCAAGTTCTTCTTCCATATGCTCAACTTGCTTAAAAATATCTTGTTCGTCCACGATTTCACCTCAGCATATGTCCCGCTAATCCTGTTCTACTACCACATCATCCGAAGGTAAATCAAGCGCTTTGCCCAGATCGAATATTTGTACTTTTACTACACGCTCTGACGTGTTTATCCCAACGACTTTACCTTGTCCATATGAAGTCATTACCAACTTACCCATACGAGGAAGGTCCTCCTTGGCACTTTCATAATTATCATGTTCATATTTAAGACAACACATTAAGCGGCCGCATAAGCCGGATATTTTTGTCGGGTTTAAGGAAAGATTTTGATCTTTGGCCATTTTTATCGAAACGGGTTCGAAATCCCCCAAAAATGTGGAACAACATAATAATCTCCCACAAGGTCCGATACCTCCAAGCAGCTTCGCTTCATCACGAACGCCAATTTGGCGCAGCTCTATGCGGGTACGGAATATGCTGGCAAGATCCTTAACCAACTCACGAAAATCTACTCGTCCTTCAGCCGTAAAATAAAAAATAATTTTGTTGCGATCAAACGTATATTCAACATCGACCAATTTCATTTTCAGCCCATGCTCTTTAATTTTATCCTGACAGGCACTGAACGCGTCTCTCGCCGCTGTTTTATTGCCTTCCACTAATTTTGCATCTGTATCGTCGGCAATGCGAATCACTTTTTTCAAAGGTAACACGACATCATTTTCCCCAACGTCTCTTCGGCCGATAACCACGTTTCCATATTCCAAGCCGCGTGCTGTATCCACGATCACACTGCTGTCTTTCTCGACTGGTAAGTCAATGGGGTCAAAGTAGAATATTTTCCCTGCCTTTTTAAAACGTACACCAACGACTGAATACATTGCTAACACCCCCCTTGTATGTCAATAATCCACTTTTCCAATGCTAACTGCGGGTTTGCATGGAAACGGAGTCTTTTTTTCAATTCTAACGTATGCTCAATACATTGAACCCAGTGCGCGATTTCACGTGAAAAAGCGTGCTGTCTCATCCAATCCAAACGATCCTTGTAAACTATGTTTTCTTGTCGACCACTTACACAATAAATCATATCTTTAAACCAAAGAATCGACAAATCAAGAAAGGTAGGTAATTTTTCGGCCCATTCCGATTTGATCCATTTTTGTTGCACTGTAAGCATCGCTAACGGAATACTCGTCAAAGCTTCCGTAAGTAATTGTATCACTACATTTCGCGCTTCCGCAAACCAATTTCCATGGATAAGTTCTCTAGCTGCTTCCAAGCCTGCTGCAACATGAATTGCGGGAAGCACTAGATTTGGGGTTAACCCTTCTGCGATCAGTTGTTGCGATAGCAGACGGACACTCTGAGGTGCGAATGGAACCCACTGTGCCCGTGATTGAATCGTCGGCAGCAAAGCATGTCCATTCTCTGCGATCAAAATCGCTAAAACGTCAGAAGTGGGTTCTTCTAGAAATTTAAGTAAACTATTGGCTGCTTGATTCGTCATGCGATCTGCATCTTGAAGCACATAAATTTTTGTTTGCGAAGCCGTAGAGCGGTAAGCAAATTGCTTCTGCAGATCACGGATTTGCTCTATTTTAAGACTGGCTCCATCTGGTTCTATCCAATGAAAATCAGGATGATTGCGATGCTCCACCTTACGACAGCTTAAACACTGTCCGCACGCATCATCTATCATTTCTGTGCAATAGATCGCTTGCGCCAAAGCTACCGCCATTTGCCGTCGCCCAGAGCCGTTAGCCCCGCTAAAGATATAAGCATGCGATAGAGAATTATGGTTCAATCCATTTTGCAGCAAACGCTTCACGCGTTCTTGTCCAATTATCGTTTGGAATGACATTGCATTTCGCCTCATTAAAAAAATAAATTAATCAACATGCCGCGAATTTCACCGATTTTTTGTAAAAGCTCGATTCGACCCTGTTCATGTTCCAGTAGATCATCTGCCATAGTTAATAAGTTTTGATCAATTTCTTCAAGCAGCTTGTAACGCTTACCCCTGCCCCTGCGATCCCAGCCTTTCGTATCCCGCAGCTGCACGCCTCTACGCGCTGTCTCTTCTAGAAATTTTTTAATCAAAATCTTATATTGCCGCAATTCTCGAACGGTCATCGATTTAGAAAGACGTTCGCCCTGCAGCTGAATTTGCTCTAACATCCGATTCAACTCCGTCGCTACCGCTTTTCCATCCTGATGCTGCATCATATCGGAAAAGGTTTTTGGCTGCACTTGAGCAGGTACTGAATTATCAGATAGCTTCAATTCTTTGCCGAACGAACGTAAGCCCGGATTTATTTTCACATCGATTCACCCCATTTAATAATGCTCGAACCGTTCAACTGGCATTACGAATACTGCTGCTCCGCCAATCTGAACCTCCACAGGAAAAGGAATATATGAATCGGTTGTCCCGCCCATAGGTGAAACCGGGGTTACTAATTGCTCCCGTACCTTGCAATTTGCCTTGATAACTTGTAATACTTCCTGTACTTTTTCGTCCTCAGTTCCAATCATGAATGTTGTATTGCCTGCTCTGAGAAATCCGCCTGTACTGGCCAGCTTGGTTGCGCGAAAGCCTTCTTTAATCAAAGCGTTGGACAAGCGGCTGCTATCCTTATCCTGAACGACTGCAATGACTAGCTTCATAATTATCAACTCCCATTCTCAGTATACCTTATTTTTTATAATGATTAGTCAAAAAATCTGAAAAATCAGCATAAATCTCTTTATAAATTTCATTTTCGGTACGATCCGCCTTTATTATGCATACCCTTTCTGGTTCCGACTGAGCAATTTGCAGAAAAGCTTCTCTTACACGAATATGATATTCTGTTTCTTTTAATTCAATGCGATCCATCGCAGGATTTCCCGCGATTTGTGCTCTGTCCAGCAATCGCTGCTGACTAACTGAAATAGGAACGTCTAACATATACGTTCGGTTGGGCTGAAGTCCCGAGGAGGCAAATTGGTTGATCGATCTGACTTGAAATTCATCCACACCTAATCCAAAAGCTTGGTAAGCTATACTAGCATCAATAAAACGATCACACAAAACAATTTGATTTTTTTGCAGAGCTGGGATAATTTTTTCGTGAACATGCTGTGCTCTCGAGGCCGCATAGAGTAATATTTCGGCTTGATCGACCATTGTATGATTGTCTGGAGACAACAATAGGGTACGAATCTGATCGCTGATAAAAGTCCCCCCTGGCTCGCGAGTTACTTCAACAGGATAGCCTGCCTTCATTATATCTGCCGCTAATCTTTTTAATTGGGTTGTCTTCCCTGATCCATCTGGTCCTTCAAACGTGATGAATAATCCCTTCACTTAGCCCTCCATAGCAATATTATTCAATAAAAACAGAAATATCCGTTAAACTTGCATCGTTTGTCCCTTGAAACGAAGCACCCTGCCTAGCTAAATACTGTAAATAAGTGACCGCTTGTTGTGTAATCACTTCTCCATAGTATAAAACCGGTATCCCTGGTGGATAAGGGATGACCATTTCCGCTGCGCGTAAGCCGACTGCATGCTGCAGCGAAATCGCTTTCACTTTAACATCATCTGAAAAATGCGGTAACTTCATCGTGATGGGCAGTGAAGTTTGCAAAAACCCGGGCATATTATTGTTATTCGTGATTTCCACTGCAAAATCCTGCTTTTCCAAGCTAATTGGCTTGAAAATATCCAATAATACATCCAAAAGACGATTTATATCCGCATCATCTGTTGCCAAGCTAAGTTGAAGCAAGACATAAATAGGGTCAGCCATTTCAGCATCACAACCGGCCTGCTCTAATTTTTGCTTGAGCTCAAAACCATTCCAAGTACCTGAACGATCGTAAATCGTTATTTTAAATGGATCTAATGTTGCATACGAAGTTGTATTTATTTGTTTTTTCATAATACCAATAGCCGGAATATGGGTCTTTAACATTTTATGAAGATAATAAATCCCCTGCAATGCCTTATCTATACTTTTGCTGCCTTCCGTATGCATCCATCTGCGTGATAAATCCAATGAAGCCATAATCGGATACGAAGGGCTTGAACTTTGCAGCATAGTCAATCTTTGTCGCAATGCCTGACGATTTATCCTTTCACCCTGAACATGTAACATTGCACCCATTGTCATTGCCGTTAACATTTTGTGTGTTGATTGTACCACTACATCCGCACCGCTAGAAATGGCTGACTTTGGCAATTGGGGATGGAATCCGTAATGAGCGCCATGCGCTTCATCTATTAAGAGAGGCATTCCATGCTTATGCACCGCTTCAGCTACCTCAGCTAATTCGATGCCCATCCCATAGTAATTGGGATTGCATAAAAGCACTCCCTTAGCTTCTGGATAAGCATCCATCGCACTTATTATATCCATCAATCGCACACCTGTGAACAGTGAACTATCCATATCCAAACACGGAGGTAAAAATACAGCTCTTGCCCCAGCCAGCATTAAGCCGTGAATGATAGATTTATGAACATTTCTCTGCACTATCAAAATATCGTCCTGCACACAAACTGCTAAAATCATCGCCAAATTGCCAACCGTGCTTCCATTTACTAAAAAAAACGTTTCTTCCGCGCCGAAGCAATCCGCCGCTAATTGCTGCGCCTCCATAATGATTCCAGAAGGCTGATTTAAATCATCCAATCCCGGTAATTCTGTAAAATCAAGTTGCATAATAGTTGAGAAAGAATCGTATCCCTGCGGGTCTAATCCTTTACCATGTTTATGACCCGGAACATGAAAACTCGAACGGCATTCTCTTTGTCGTTCGACCATTCTCTCATATAATGGCGCACGTTCTTTGTGCAATCGAATGTTCAAATTATCACCTCCATAACAAAAAAAGAATAAGCTATCGACTTATCTCTTTACTATATGAAAAAAAACATATGATTTAAAGTTTTTTATTTTCAAGCGAAAGCTTTGTCCGCCTCTAAGCATTTTTTCTATACCATATTTGTTTCAACTGATGAATAAAAAAAGGATATTTTGCATCTTGCACATCTGTATGAACTATTTCTGCTTCACAGTTTTCACAAATAAACTCTGATATAATAACGATACCGTGCGGTTTCATTTGGCCGCATATAATACAAGACATTTCTTTACATTCTTCCATTTGCAGAATACCTCCTCAAGGTTTTATCCTAGTAATTAATTCTAGTCTGCCCATTTCAAAACCTCTTAAACTAAAAATCTACATTTGTTTTCCCTTGTTCCTATATTCATATGATCATTCAACATATTCTGTGTCTGTACTTAAATTACTTTCATTATAAGCTTAAATTGCCGATATATATATTGCGTTGCATTAACCAATTTTTTTCTAAACACCATGGGGGGATTTATTTGAAAGACAAGAAGTTATCTGAAAATTCCACCTTTTATCATTATACTTTAATTAAAAAAGCAATCTACACACCTGCATTTATTATGGTATGTATTTGCTTTAACTTTTTCTTTCTAATTTGCGACATTGCTTATTTTAAATTAGAGGGGCTCGAGACCTTTGTTCTCGCCATACCGATCGTTTGCTTATTGCAGATCATTCTAATAAAAATAGTTCTCCGTACAATTCAAGATGCTTCCCGCAGGTTTTGGTCCATCCGCTTCAATTTTCCCTGTATTGGTTATTTACCCACAGGCTTCGTTTCGCTCAAAAGCTTACACCGGGTTCATGCACATCTGCTTTTAGTCGGAACTGCCGTGATTGCTGTATCGTATGCTTGGGTACCTTCATCGTATTTTAACAGTTTTATTTTTGTACATCTTTGTTTATTACTTCCGCGTTATATCATTCTTTGGAAATTCAAGAAATTAAAGCCTTCCGGATTCGTCAAATTTAATGACAATGATGCTTCCTATTATATTTCTTAGTTTTTAAAGCAATGAAAAAAAACCTTTAGGAATGAAATCCAAAAGGTTCTTTTTCATTGCTTGGCAACGTCCTACTCTCCCAGAACCCTGCGGTTCAAGTACCCTTGGCGCTGGAGGGCTTAACGGTCGTGTTCGAGATGGGAACGCGTGGTTCCCCTCCGCCATCATTACCAAACGGTTTGCTTTGCCGAAACAAAACAACGGAATCAGGGTTATTCCCTGAAAACTAGAAACGAAGCAAAGAAGGTGAAACATCCAGGTGTAACAAATCCCTCGGGTGTTGTGGGGTCCCCGAAAAGTAATCGGAATTACCTTCGTAGGTTCACTTCACTTTTGGGG
>JAQBPR010000015.1 GCA_028287395.1 Bacilli bacterium | reverse complement strand
CAGGTGGATTATTTAAAAAAGCGGTATCCAAATCTGGTAAAGGAGACGGCATTAGTCAGCGAGACAAGTATCAAGTGATCCGAGATTTAAGCGATCTACATGGGGTTACACGCCTGCTAACCATTGCAGGAATACCTAGAGCCAGCTACTACAAATGGCAAACCACAGAGCCTATGCGTATGGAAAAACAAACGAGGGATTACGAGATCAAGGAACATATGATGGCCATTCATGTGGCACATCCTGAGTTTGGCTATCCCCGAATGATGACAGCTTTGTGGGAAGCTGGCTTTCGTGTTAATCACAAAAAAGTATCGCGGCTTATGAAAGATTTAGCGATCCAGTCCGTTATTCGAAAAAAACGAAAACATTCCAATTATACCCCATCTATCGTGTATCCGAACCGATTAAAGCGTCAATTCCATGCCATAGGACCTCAGCAGAAAATGGTCACCGATATCACCTATATCAGCGATGGAACAGACTTTCATTACCTATCGGTGATTCAAGATCTCTTTAACAATGAGATCGTGGCATGGCAATTATCCAGACGCAACGATATCAAACTTGTCTTGGATACGATTGATCAATGGACAAGAAAAAGAGACGTTTCGGAAGCCGTGCTCCATTCGGATCAAGGCTTCCAGTACACGTCTCAAGCATACAACATACGATTAGAAGCATTCAGCGTCAAAGGCAGCCACTCTCGCAAAGCAACCTGCTTGGATAACGCTTGCATCGAATCCTTTTTTTCGCATCTCAAAACGGAGAAGTTGTATCTTCATCAGTGTAAGTCAGAAGCTGAGATACATCAAGCCGTAGAAGAGTATATCTATTATTATAATTATCAACGGTTTCAAGCAAAATTTAAACAGCGCGCACCGATTGAGTATCGGCACGCGCTGGCAGCTTAGCTTTTTCCATCTGTCTACTTGACAGGGGTATGACCACCTCACGAGGTCGGGTTTTTATGGTGGAGGCGAGACGCGGCAATTCAAATCCACAGTTCGCCGCAGCAGACTGAATCGGTTATTTGGGGAGGTGGCTATCTATAAGAATTATTTCTTTTCTTGCGATACATGATACGACCCGCACATAAGATCGTTATACAGGATGATGTAGTGACTCGCATCGGGGTATTGAGCTTCATAAGATCGCTTTTGCGCAGTCCATTGCATTTGGAGAAACGCTTTCGCAGATGCTGCGTCCCAGCCCCATGCAAGAATTTCCGCGTGCCGAGTGCTTACATAGAGTTGATATAAAAAGGATTCATCGTTGGAAGTAACCTGAATTGTATGCAGCATAATTCCCTCTTAGGCTTCTGTAATAAATAAGCAATATAACTTACCGTTACTTAAGCGAATGCTGCCAAGCAATTATGACTAGCCGCCAATAACGTTTCCCGTCGTATAAAACCTTTTATCCAAAGACCCTTCTCTTACAACCGTTTATTCCATAAACGATATTTTAAATAATAAAACGTCGGAAAAAAAGCCAGTGCTAATATAGCGAAAATTTTTATTATCACCAGCACCAAATCCTTCCTTTAGGCCGTTTCCAGTATCGTTCTCCGTTTAGTTTAGACAGCAAACTCAGGAAGTACTACTTCATAACTTTTTGGTAATGTGTGAGGGTTAATCGTTCATTGATATATTGCTCGCCCACTGAGATAAATCCAAACTTTTCGTAAAAGTGACCATTTCGTAAGCTCGGCTTTGGTGTACTAAGCGACCATAAACATGCGTCAGGATAAAGTAAAAATATTGAATTTACGATTTGCGTTCCTAGTCCTTTATTTTGATAACTAGGCGAAAGGTACATAGGGCTTATTCTGTGCTCGTAGTCCGCTCTTTTTTGTACAGCCACCCCTCCTATTATTTGGTCTTGGAAATATATAGCGTAATAATCGTGGGCATTGATCTTATATAACATTTGATCTATTGACTCACATGCTGGGTTTGTTTCAAAGTCTTGATACGAAACTAAATCCTCTTGGAATGCTTCATTTTGAATATTGTGAAGTACTTCCGCCTCATTTTGTCCAACCCTTTTTATCGATAACAAACAGACTCCTCCTTTCAATTTTCAACATTTTAACACGGATTATATTTTCTGTATTGCATTATTCTGCCAGCATTATTCTGCCAGAGAGCCGAACAAAAGCTGCCAATTGAAATTCACTGTCAGCTTGCAAGCCAAGGCTTCGGAAAAAAAGGGGCTGTGACTACTGCAAGAAATTCATGATTTGTGCCGCTAGCGTCCGAAGAGCAGTTAAATCGTTACTTGAGCAGAACATATCAATAGCGATGCCAGTGTAAGAGAGGCAAATGCAAACAGCACAATGCCTAAAAAACTAGCCAAGTATGTAAAATTCAACGCAGGTTTGATGTCACCCGAGTAAACGACTTCTCCGTTAGTTCGACATAATTCTTCAAATTAATACATTACATCGTAAAATAATGGTATAATTTGCCTAATACTAATTGGGGGGAACAATATGAACATTACCTTATTAACCACAGGCACCTTGGGGGATGTGCGGCCGTATCTCGCCTTAGCTCTTGGTCTTCAGGAAGTTGGACACCGTGTTACCCTTGTCGCACCCGAAAACTTTGAAACCTACGTCAAGCAATTTAACATTGCTTACCATTCTTTAGTCGGAAACACCCAAGAAATTCTCGAATCCGAGGAAGGACGCCAATGGATGGCTTCGGGTAACGCAAAGGAATTCATGAAAGCATTAAATCAGATTACTCATCGGACACGCTATGAAGCTGAGCAGGATGTTCTATCCGCATGCCAAGAATGCGATGCGATGATCGTTCACCCCTTATTGCTATTCTATGCCGCAACCCTTTCCGAGAAGCTGAATAAACCTTTTATACTGGCCAATCCTTTTCCATTCGCACCTGCCACCAATGAATTTCCTCAGTTCTTGGTTAGAGCGAAAAGCTTGCCCTTCGGATTCCTTAATAAAATCACTCATCGAGTATTCGCCAAAGTCTATGAAAAAGGAAAAGCAGATGATTTAAACGAATGGCGTTCCAAACTAGGTCTGAAGCCTCTTCAAGGTTCATTATTCAAAAAAATAGTCGATCAGCGGATTCCCATTCTCCAGATGTACAGTCCTTCATTAGTACCCCATCCTAAAGACTGGGGCGATCACAATTACATTACGGGGCAATGGAAAATGGATGACAAACATTTACCAGAACAAGCGGGAGCAGATTCAAATGCAGATCTCGATCAATGGCTGGATCGCGGTCAGGCTCCTATCTATTTCGGCTTTGGGAGCCTTCCCGTACTAGAGCCGCAAAAAATGATGGATATGATCCTAGACATCACAAAATCTTTAAATACCAGAGCTATAATAGCTTCTGGCTGGTCCGACATGACTGCGAACGGTACATCACTGCCCGACTCTATTTTTATGATTAAAACCGCCCACCACGAATCGTTGTTCCCCCGCTGCAGTTGTGTGATTCACCATGGAGGAGCAGGAACGACGCACACCACCTTGGAATCGGGAACGCCTTCGATTATTATTTCGACTTATGCAGACCAGCCCTTCTGGGGAGAAAGAATCACGAATCTTAATATCGGACGACATATCCCTTTTCCTGCCTTGACGAAAGAAAATCTAATGCAAGCCATCCAGGAGTTAAATGATAACTCAGTCAGATCGCGTGCGGCCGAAATCGGAAAACGGATCAAAGCAGAGAAAGGTCTGCATGATGCCTTGGCTTGGATTGAGCAACGTCTGCCGACAGCTCCCATCTATAAAAATTAGAATTGGACCAGACAGCTATGTTGATGGTTCCAAATTCGGAAAAAAAAGACGCTGACCTGTTACTTCAGGCATAATTCTGCCACAAAATTGAGTTTGTTCAAATAATGCACCCATCGGCTGCAGGGAAGTACGTTCCGCCATCTGATCCTTCATGGTTTGGGTGGGAATATGTATGATCAAATTCGCCGAATGGGGAAGGTAGGCCATCATGAACACGATCCTCGTTTCGTCTTGATCACGATGTTCAATAGGGCTTCCACAATGGACAAATAACCGGTTCCTGAGCTTGTAACGAAAAGATACCGTTCAGTAATTCCCGTAGGCTTCAATAACAATCGATTTCATTTTTGATTAGTTCCTTTTATGAGTTAGTAATATTCTTGCTTTTTTTTCTGATTTCTCGTCGCACAACAGGCGCTACTTCAGTCGCCAGAAGTTCGATGGCAGCTGCAATCTTTGATAACGATTGCCCACCCATGTCAAATTGACCCATAAAACGGCTGTGGCCAAACAACTCATGCTGATATAATATTTTTTCAATGAGTTGCTGTGGACTCCCTATAGCGAGCACATTATCCGGGGCCGTCATCGGGTCTAGATCCGAACGGGATACCCAAAATCGTTGTCCACGCTCTTTCATAAAATAAGAGAAATAATTGATATAATGAGGATGAAACTCATCCAGTGCCTGCTCTGATGTCTTGGCTATGTAAGAGTGCCCGGTGACGGAAACCCTTAGCTTTGAAGGATCATGTCCAGCAGCTTGTCCTGCTGCACGATAAATATCAACCAGCGGCTTGACTCTGGCAGGGTCTCCCCCGAGGATACCCAATGCCATGTTTAACCCCAATCTTCCTGCCCTAACCGCACTCTCCGGGGTACCACCTACTCCAATCCAAATCGGAAGCAATTTTTGATAAGGACGCGGTGAAATGCTTACATCATGCAAGGCTGAACGGAATCTCCCATTCCAGGTTACCCGTTCTTTCTTATTGAGCTCTAATAACAGGTCGAGCTTGTTCTCGAATAATTCATCGTAATTTTTTAAATCAGCTCCGAATAGCTCGAAGGATTCTAAGAAAGCTCCGCGGCCGGCAATTAATTCGGCACGTCCTCCCGAGATAAGATCCAGAGTTGCGAAATCTTCGAATACCCGTACTGGATCAGCTGTACTAATGATCGATAATGTGCTTGTTAGCCGAATCTGCTTAGTCTCTTGGGCTATGGCTGCCAGAACCATCGCATAAGACGAAGTTACAAAATCCAAACGATGATGTTCACCTATTCCGAATAAATCCAGTCCTGCTTCGTCTGCCAGCTTAGCGGCGGTTATGATTTCTTCAATCCGTTTGCTTGAACTTATAGCTGTCCTGTCAGCCCTGGAATTAATTCCCCTAAGGAGTATATTCCAAATTCAAATTCCGTACCTTCGTTATGTATTGAGCTCATTAATTAAAACCTGGAAAATCAGCTAAAGCGGAAAAGCGGATGAATAATAAAATGAAAGATATTATACCGAGAAGTATGATCGGAAACGTTTGTTTGAACGAATCCTTAACACGCACATGCGTTAGAATGCCCCCTATAGCTGTCACAACTAGCAATAGCGCCCCTGCGGCTGCCCAACTCTGCTCCCAATAGCCATGAATTAATGCAGCAGCGGCGACGAATTCAACGATACCTGTTACAACTCGGAACCATTGAGGCAACCTCCAGTGTTTAAAGCCTTCAACATGCATCCTGGAGCCCGTTATTTTACCAAATCCCCCCCTCAAAAACGCAAGAGCGAGTAAACTTTGCAAAACGATTGCGAAAATATCCATTTTTTATCTCTCCTCTTATTGTTATATATGCAACCGATAAAGGCACATTATATCCAAAAAATAAAGTGCAGCCATAACTGCAACTTAATTAAGCACATTATATTCGATTTATAATCGTTTGACTAGTACTTGATGAAAAAAATGTTAAATCATGAAAAATTCGACACGATTCATTACATTTGCAATCGTATATTGCCGTAAGTAATCTACCGTTTGCTGTTCGGCTTCATAGAGAATTTTCTCTAATTCTACGTCCAGTTGTTCGCCGGCTTCCCCACAGTTAACGTCAACCTCGGGCTCTCCGGCCTCCGTACTGACTGCAGAGTAGATCTCACCTAACGTAATTTGATCTGCAGGTTTCCGCAAAATATATCCTCCCTCTCGACCACCCTTGGACTCAACAATACCTGCGACAGCTAACGCCTGCATCACTCTACGCATAAAGGTTGCATGCGAATCCACCTGATCTGCTATCATGGCACTTGATAATATGCTGCCACTTTTAGCTAACCAGACGATCGAATGAACGGCTATTTTAAAACGAGGAGGCCCAATGTTAACTCCGCGGTTTGCTGTACTCATGCAATATCACTCCCTCAGCACAGTTGTACTGACTCTTTGTACTGCCTCTTACATTACATTAGTTCATCTTTAAATGCAACTATAACAAGCACATTATAGAACAAAATATCCCAAATTTTATAACTCGTTATCCGTTTAACAGACATGGGTTCTATAAAATCTTAGTACTATTCTTCTACCATGATTGAGGTTGGTTGGGACGTGAGATCCCGTATAACTAGCGATGCTATGGAGCGACAAGAAGAAAACTCAGGGGCTGCCGGTAATCTATATCAGGAGTGTGATTGAATTCGATCCTCCGTCGCGGGAAATGGTCATTAAGTATGACAATCTTATTATAATATTCGGCACGTTCTGTTTAAGTCCCTTTCTTGTACTAAACTCCCGTTAGCTGAGTGAAGGACTGCCACGCGGCAGCCCTTCTGGTATTTAACTATAGTTTCTGGTTTCTGTTAGTTCAGAAATTAACCGTGAATATCAAGTCCAACGACACTTCTGTCTTTTGTATCAATAACTAAAATAATTTTGTTGGCAAATGTACAAAAAGTTCGTATGGTTATGGATTCTTTTAAATTTTCTTCTAAACTCCATCCAGTTGGGGTAATAAATACAGAGCCTGTTTCAGCAAAAAAGGAATTATTAAAAAAATTCTTTATCTTTTCTGTCTCCATAATATGTGGTTGGCTAATCAATTCTTGGCGTACTGAGAAGTATTTCAATTTTCTTGGTTCAGTTGCCAGATTTGGACTATTACTGCGATATAAATCAGGAATAACGGGATATATTCCATCGGAAAGCAGCTCTTCTATCATTTTCGATGAATTTCTTTTTAACCTTCTTACGTTTATCTTTCTTAGTATTCCACCTATATAAATTTCCTTCACGTCTAAGTAATGCGGTACTATTTCATTCATAATAGTATTCAAAGCATCGTCGTTAGTGGTTGGTAATTCCGTTAGAGCATCACTACCAATAATCACAGAGAAGGAAGCAAATAGCTGGCATACTTCACTCATTTGATTTAAGGAAATTTCTGAATTGATTTTCTTAATCCGTAATTCTCCACTTTCATCATTTAAACGTATAATTGGTTTTTCTATTTCATATAGCCAGTCAAACATAAAAGCACCTCGTAGTAATATATTTTGTTTCTTATTACATAATATAATATATTAAAACATTCTACCTTCTTTCTTTAGCAGTTCACGTTGTTTGAATA
>JAQBPR010000228.1 GCA_028287395.1 Bacilli bacterium | reverse complement strand
GATGGAAGCAATAACATTATTTCAACGTCCAATGAGGTCATATCCAATGTAACGAGCTATACCCAAGCGACTAATTTAAGTCAAAATGTCGTATATTCTGTTCAAGTAAAGGCAGCAGATGCATATGGCTATAGCAGCTTTTCCACCAAAAAATACTTTAAAATTATATTGAATCATCCTCCCACAGGGAATCTATCCTTTGCCACACCAATTTATCAACACGATACACCAATGTTTACAATTACACAGTCGGACCCCGATAATGATGCATTAAACATTAAAGTGGAAAGCAGCTTTAACGGTGGGGGATATATAACCATACAGCAGTGGATAAATGTTGCTTCTGGCACAAGTAAAATATTTAATTATGGCCCTTTATCCCAAGGGACATACACTTTAAGATTAACCTTGGACGACGGTAAGGGTGGAACCTATGTTCAAACGTATCCATTTACTTCTTTACCTTTAGGCATTATCGGGTATGTAAATCACACAGCAGACTGGGAAGCCTATAGACAACAATGGAACTTAGCTCACCCTTCAAATGTGCATGCAGTCAATGAATTCTGGGCAGGCGAAGCTTTTGAATTAACATCTAGTGTGACCAACACGAGTACAAGTTCAACAAAACCGCAAAGTGTCACAGCTACCTTGGTCGAAACGGGAGATGCTGCAACACTAGTAAGCACGGATAATATTAATTTTAAAGGAGAAATATTGAATACGAATTTCATTCATTTATTAACGGATGGCCCCTATACAATGAAGTTTCAGATTTATTGGACGAATGGTATGATACAGACATATGATGTGCCTGTTCAAATCAAAGGCAATATTTATGATGTAATGCGTGTACAAATGCGTAATTAAGCTGGGAGCGGATAAGTATATGAACGTTGATTATAAATCGAGGCAGGATCGTTTACAGCTTAAGCTGAGCAAGAATAATATAGATGCTTGTATCGTTACGCAAAATGTCGATTTGTATTATTTTACTGGCTCCATGCAAACAGGTTTTTTAGTGATTCCTGCTGTGGGAGAGGCGATCTTCTTTGTACGCCGCAGCTTGGTTCGGGCAAAGCAGGAATCGGCTATCCTTGTTGAAGCACTAGGCTCTTTACGTGATTTTGAAATACGGCTGCAGCAAAGGTTTTCAACGTTATTTACGAAAGCTGCATTGGACGAGCGAAAAATGATGTGGGCAGCGGAGTATGACGTGCTTCCCGTTCAGCTTTTTCACCGTTTGCAAGCCGCTCTCCCCGAAGCCGCATGGGTGGATGGTTCCATGCTGATTCGTGAAACACGGATGATTAAATGTGATTATGAAATTGGCCGAATTCGCGAAGCGGCTCGTGTAGTCGATATTGCGTTGGAGCATGCGATTGCGCATGTACGTGAAGGGATGCAGGAGTTTGCGTTGATGAGTTTGATCGAGACTTCGCTGCGCCAACAGGGTCATTTGGGGATTATGCGGATGCGTGGCTACAATCAGGAGATGATTACAGGTATGGTGGTGTCAGGTGCGGCGGCAGCAGAACCGACTTATTTTGATGGACCTGCGGGTGGGCAAGGCTTAAGTCCGGCTAGTCCGCAAAGCTCGGGAAGGAAACGGATTGCACGGAATGATCCAATTTTGGTGGATATCGGCTGCAGCATAGATGGCTATGTTATTGATCAAACCAGAACGCTTGTTATAGGCGGGTTGGACGAACAGTTAACTTATGCTTATAAAGTTTCGGAAAATATTTTGCGTTCAACGGAAGCATTGCTAAGACCCGGTGTATTGTGCGAAGATTTATATTTGCGCGCACTTGAGCAAGCGGAAAAGGCTGGGCTAAGCGAACATTTTATGGGCTATGGCGCTGATCAAGTAAAGTTTCTTGGTCATGGCATTGGTTTGGAAATTGATGAACTGCCCGTGCTGGCCAAAGGCTTTGCCATTTCGCTTGAAGCGGGTATGGTAATTGCGATTGAACCGAAATTCACCTTTCCCGGGCGCGGCGTAGTGGGGATTGAGAATAGCTACCTCATTACGGATCAGGGTTACGAGAAGCTCACTTGTTCCCGGGAAGGGATTATTCAAATCCAACAATAGTTCTGGGGTCATCCTTAAGTGAAAATAGTAAGATTTATAACGATAGAATCTTAGATTGGACATGACTAGATTTTTTTAGTAGGATAGTATTATTCATGAAGGGGGAGGAACTATTATGTTGCCTTTGGGACAGAGAGTGATTATTGTGGCCGACAGCTTTGAACAGAATCTTATAATTGGCGATCACGGCTTTATTATTGCTTACGACCGTAATGTGGATAATGCTTTCGATTATGTTGTGCGTATACCTAAATTAAATAAACATGTCTTTCTCCCTAGCGCTGACATCGAATTGGAAGAGGTGCTTCTAAAACAAGAAGCCAGTCGAATTGAGAGAGAGTCGCTGATAGATTTTGCCTTGGCAACGAATAATGCGGAGTTGTTTCATCGTGTTATGAATGGCGAAGAGATCGAGCCCGCTGCAGAAATGAATAAAGAAGCTGTCTCTCATGATGAATTTGTCAGACAGGTTAATTTGAAAGCTTGGATTTAATCTTTATATCCAGACAGTGCTGAGTGAATCTCGGTACTGTCTTTTATTCTGCCTATGGCTGGTTTTATCTCAATTGCAGCTCTCCAAAAAGTAAAATAGAGATTTGTTCGCCGCGATCTACTATTCTTTCCCCATCCAAACGGATCAAGCAATTGGCCCCTACAAGACTGCCGATCATACCCGAAGATTGGCCTTGCGGCATGGATACATAAAGCTGGCATTCCTCAAGAAACGCTGTGGCGCGAAAAAAGCGAGTTTGCTTAAGCGAAGTAAGCGTGATGGCTTGTGAAGTGGTTAATGTCGCTTTGCACATTCGTGCTAACGAAGCTTCTATGGATTGGCCGCTCATTCTGCGTAAGGCAGGCAGGACGAACAATTGCGTGTTTACGAAGCTTGCTGCCGGATTACCGGATAGACCGAAAAAGGGGGTATCCCCATGCATCGCATAGCGAAAGGGGCCGCCTGGTTTTAGAAGCACCTTCCAAAATTGTGTGATCGCACCGAGGTTTGCGTACACATCAGGCATTACATCAAAATCGCCAACGGAAACACCGCCAGTGGTGACTATGAGATCGACTTGATCCAGCACGGATTTTAGCTCATCGGTGAGTAAGTCTATGTTATCCATAGTTGGTTTCAGCAACAACGGAATTCCGCCTGCTTGTCGAATCAAATCAGCGACCATTGGGCTGTTGGAATTACGGATTTTCCCCGGCTGCAACGCCTCGTGCACCTCGATTAGCTCACTTCCGCTTGATAAAATAGCTACTACCGGCTTTCGATAAACAGCGACCCTACTTTTACCGAATGTGGCCAATACGGCGATTTCCGCTGCACCAATCTTCGTTCCTCTCGTTAATACAATCGTGCCTTTGCTGATATCTTCCCCTTGAAGAGCGACATTTTCG
The DNA here is from genome assembly GCA_028287395.1 of Bacilli bacterium. Lineage (GTDB taxonomy): Bacteria > Bacillota > Bacilli > Paenibacillales > NBRC-103111 > Paenibacillus_AC. Next base: position 13,642 of record JAQBPR010000228.1, on the reverse strand, counting down.
TGAAGACTTAGAGGACTAAGCAGTTGTACGGTTTGAACTCCGATCTGAAAACCATCTTGAGTAGCCTCGAATCGACAAACTGCGTCAGCTCCAACGGGGAGCATTGCACCTGTCATGATTCGCGCAGCTTCCCCTTGTAATAACTGTTTAAGCGGCTTGACTCCTGCGGGAATATCTTCAACTACTTGTAGGGGTATGGGAAATTCCCTGTTTGCCTGAAGAGTATCTTCGCTGCGAACAGCAAATCCATCCATCATGGATCGATCGAAAAGCGGAATATCGATATCAGCTGTGATATCTTCTGCGAGAATGCAGCCTGAGCTTTCCGCTAATTCAATCTCGATGATATTTGTTGTTTTGGTTATAGATGTGATTACAATGCGTTGAGCTTCGTCAACATCAAGCGGAACATTATTCAATGTTTTAGTCCTCCCCGTTCCGATAATAACTCTATTCAGTATACTAAATAGGGTTAAAAATGGCTATTGAACGGATATCCTATATTGGTTCCCTGATTCTTTTATGATCAATCCTTCGTCTATCAGTTCTTTGTTATTTCGTTCGATGTCAATTGGCTCTCCATGCAGCAGCTGTTCGATAAATGTTTGATTAATCCCATTCACTAAAAAAGCTTTAACGGGCTTTAATTTTTCGTCATTTAATTTAAAAATAGTGAAAAGCGTTTCGAAATAAAACGGGGGTCCTTCTACATAAGTAATTCTTTTAGTTATGAGTTCATTATATCCATCTCCATCCAGATCTTTTATGAAATATTCGGTATTTGTTCCGAGCACTATCAAATTTTCTTGATATTGTTTGTAGTTTTCATCTGAAATCATGAACTGCTATTTCAACCTATACTCTGCTATTTCCACCGTTATATTACGGTTACCGTTATAAGTTGTAATCGTCTTAGGCTGCTCATCCGCTAATTGCCATATCCGCTTGATTTGCTCGTTTCTATATTCGTAGACCCACATCTCGACTGTGGACCCAATCTTATTTGTAGCCCAAACCAGAGAAACAATCATTTTTTTATGCGTGCCTTCACTGGGAGACTCGATGGAGATTTCAGGCTTCTGGTTCATGGTCCTATAAACAGAATCGATATCTGCCAAATTTGCATAAACAATCTCAGAAAGTCCATTAATCCTCAATTCTAAATCGCCATTATAAACTAGGCTCATTTTTTCTGCTTTACCATCTCCGTCTAAATCAACCTCTTGTTCATTCAAGAGTTTTTCGGCAAACCCTGTATATTCCAAACCATTTAAGGTGCTCTCTTTAGTCAAATGGCCCCATTTATATGAAGTCCCCATTGGTAATGCATAAAAAGTAGTCTCACCAGCAAAGCGAAAATAAAAATATTTGGTATTCAGGATGATCGGTTTATAGCTTGAGAAGCTCAAGGTTATATCCGCTTCATCTAGATCGTATTGTTGGTCATTATAAACAACTCCAGCAGCTAATTTATTAGATTGTTTCAGCAATTCCCAAACTTTTTCTAATAATGATCCAGACGCGTTTAAGCTTTGCTCTTTTCTAATTTGAATTTGTAAAGCGGAGGGCTTGTGCTGAAATAGATAGTCCATGTCTATGGAGGATTTTTCTGGAAGAGCAGTTTCTTTTACCTCAATCACAGTTTCAGAAGGTTTTAGGGCAGTTAACACCGGATCAGATTCGCATCCAACAAGCATCAAAACTAAAAAGAATAGGAATATGCGATTCATATTAACTCTCCCCCAATACTATGATTTCTTTCTTCTTCATTAGACACTGCGAAAAGGAAAAAGTTTAAAAAGAATAGGGATATGCTGAATCCGTGGCGTTGAATGTCACACGAATTGGAAAATGTCTACTCGGATATAAAACTGTAATCCATACAAAATAAGAAGGAGGAAAAACAAAGGAGCTTTGCGATGAAAATGTGGATATCGTTTTTTTTGGCGTGCAGCCTTATCTTGACAGGTTGCAATAGCATGAGCAAGGCTTTGGACCCAACACCAAACCAAATGAAGCAACCCATAAGTCAAACTAGTCGTGACATGGATCCTTTTATTGCAATTCCAAATGATGCATTTGATCATAAATTTAGCACACCGAATCCGGTGTATAGAGAGCGGAAATTTACTATCAGCCAGTCAGTAACACCAACTTTAACCCCTACACCAAGTCCTGTACCAAAGCTCATTCCACCCAAAAAAACAATTAGGAAGAAAAAAGAACCGTCTGTACCTGTGCAACAGAATCAAAATAAGCGGTTAACGCTTCCTCAATTACGAAGCAAATATCCACAATATTTCAAATTAAATGGTTCAACTCAAGAAAAAAAAATCGCCCTAACCTTTGACGATGGTCCGGACAATCACTATACCGTACAAATTTTAGATATTTTACGTAAATATCATGTCCCTGCTACCTTTTTTCTCGTAGGAGTTCGAGCAGAAGGGCATCCTGCCTTGGTCAAACGCATCGTTAACGAAGGACATGTCATTGGTAATCACTCTTATAATCATGCTAACCCAGCCAAATTAACGAAAGCACAGTTCGAACAGCAAATCGAAAGCACACAAATTATTTTGCAAAAAATCATCGGTTATGAGCCGAAATTGATTCGCACTCCCTATGGAGCCATTCAAGAAGAACAGCTGAACTGGGCGGCAAACCATGGTTTTATTGTGGTCAATTGGGATATCGATTCTTATGATTGGAAGCAGCTTAGCTCATCCCAAGTATTGGCCAATATACTTAGTCATAAGCATAAAGGCGCGATTGTTTTGCAGCATTCGGCTGGAGGAAACCGCCAGGATTTATCAGGAACAGTCCAAGCTTTACCGCTCCTAATTGAACAATTGAAAGCGGAAGGCTACCAATTAGTAACCGTTCCGCAGCTTCTTCACATTACGAAAAGTAAATAATGTTTGCTATGATTTCACATATTTTTTTACAAATTGACCAATCTCGTTAATGGCTTGCTGGGCTTCCGGTAGCATATGAGCCAAAAATTGAAATACACACCACATGTTTTCCCATACTTGCAAAGTGACTTGAATGCCCGCTTCTTTTGCTTGTTCCTCTAGACGGATGGAATCACTCAATAATACTTCATGGTCGCCAACTTGAATAAATAAATCAGGTAATCCTGTCAAATTTCCCTTTAATGGAGATAGAATCGCCGGGTTTGCTGCCGAGGAGGCTAAATAATAATTTATCAACGCGCGATTGCCTTCTAAACTTCCTGTGGGATCTAATTCTGCTCGACTTGTATAGGACTCGCCATCCAAATGAATCAGGTCGGTATGCGGAGATAGCAGGAAGGCGGCTGCCGGAAGTTGATTTCCTGCATCACGCAGCGAAAGTAATGTCATAAGCGCAAGGCTACCGCCGACAGAATCGCCGCCAAGGATAATATTCGCCGCATCGAAGCCGTTTTCAATCAACCAGAGGTAAGCTGCGATACAATCCTCATTAGCGGCAGGATATTTATGTTCAGGGGCAAGTCGATATTCGATCACTAAAACTCGCACACCGCTAGATTTGGAAATTCTGGCGGCCAAATCACGATGGGAATCACAGGAGCCCGTTATAAAACCGCCACCATGAAAATATAAAACAAGCTGTACGCTTTCTTTGGGCACAGTATCTGCTTGAACCCATTCTGCGGATAAATTTGCAATCATTGTTTTCGTAATAGAGACGTCTGGAATTTTTGGGAAAGCAGCGATTAAGCCTGCTTCCGCAAGACGAATCTGCTCTACCGTTTTTCCGGTTTGGTTGTTTGCTTTCCGTAAAAATTGCTTAATCGCATTAATTTTCTCGATAGTTGTTTTTTCCATTTTCATACCTCCTACAAGTTTTAAATTTATTTTAAAGCTTGTAGTATAGTACAAGGTCAATCTATTTCTTCAATCCCCAAAATATGTAAAATAGATTTTACTTCTAAACGCTTATCTGCATCCAGAAGGTTGCTTTTTAAATCAATAAGGACACCTTTTATTTTTTCTAATTGAGCAATTTTACGATCAATTTCTCTCATTCTGCTGTCGAGTCCATCGATAAAAGAGCTTTTGTCTGCCATTTTATTTTCCACTTTAGTAAAAAAATTTTTGATTTGCTTCAGCGTAAATCCGCAATATTTTGCATTTTTAATAAATTCAAGACGAATTAATAATTCTTCCGGATAAAGTCTATATCCGGATTCTGAACGGATCGGGACGGGGATAAGTCCATTTTTCTCATAGAACCTTAAAGTTTCCATATTCAGATCTGCCATTTTCGCAATTTGTCCGCGCAAATAATTTGCCATGGGCTAGTCTCCTTATCAAGAGTCTCGTCATAATTCCATGTTATCAAAAAAAGAGACCGCTCCATAGTCTTCTAACGACTTTTGGAGCAATCTCTGACATGTGATTTATTTTAAAATATAAACCTTTACATCCTGCATGCCAAATTCACTTGCATTCGCTTGTGACGTGGGGACAAAGATATCAATTCTTTTACCTTTGATAGCGCTCCCGGTATCCGCGGCTTTCGCGATCATGCCTTTACTCGGCAAACCATTGAAGCTATAGCCTGTTATGTAAAGCGTAGTACCGAGCGGGATCACATTCGGGTCAACGGCAATCGTACCGGTTTTGAGCGGATTCCCGAAAAAATCAAAAGCGCCCCATAGTCCATTCTCTTCTGCAGCAGCAGTATAAGCTGTGGCCTTCACGGCAACCAGACGTTTAAATTCAACAGCCTTTCCTGAAGGGATTACTACTGTATTTCTTTTTAGTGATGGGGCTGCAGAGTCTGAGTTTGTTTTACTTATAGCTTTTGTTAAAATAGCGGCTTTTCTTACAATAGCGGCCTTTGTTACAATTACAGCCTTTGGTTTACTTTTTGTTTTTAAATCACTTGCTGTTGAGGGAGTTTCTTTGGGACTTATCGTCTTGACTAAATAGGGGTTTTGCTCTGTGAGGGTTCTTACGCTGAGAGTGGAAATATTTACTTTTTGCGTATTTATTTCCTGTGTTATTGCTTTCGGTACTGCAGGGGGAGTTTCCCAAAGATGTGCTTTAGCTATAGCGGGAACAGCAAAGCCTAATAAGGAGATGGCAATTGCCATTCCTGTGGTTGAAATCTTTACATTCAAATTTGTCATAGTGGTAGTTCTCCTTTTAGTATTGCCTACGAGGTTAGTTGTCGGGTTTGAGCTGAGGATACAGCTCTACGTTTAAGATTCACCCCAAGCGGAACACAGTTTTACTGCTTCCGTAAATAAATAATCCCCCGCGCTTTTGGATCAAAGCTTCGACCATTATAGGCTAACATATCGTTCCCCAAAGAGAAACCTATAAAAAATGGAAACATTTTATTTTTGCTGTGAATCGTCTATAATAAAAAGAAAAATTCCGTCAGACCATGGGCTGAGGATAAAATGAGGTGACATCCGATGAGTATAACGTTGAAAGATGTGGAGCATGTTGCCAATTTGGCGAGATTAGAGTTAAGCGATGCGGAAAAACAGGTCTTTACAGAGCAGTTGAATGGGATTTTGAAATATGCGGAGCAATTGAACGGTTTGGATACAGAGGGTATTGAGCCAACCAGTCATGCCATGCCGCTATTGAATGTAATGCGGGAGGATCGTACGCATACCTCTTTGCCGCTTGAGCAAGTGTTTTTGAACGCGCCCGAGGAAGAAGAGGGCCAGTTCAAAGTGCCCGCAGTTTTGGAATAATAATAGAAGAGCATGTTCAAATAGTGGAACTTTATAAGGAGGATTTTCAGTTGTCTTTATTTGATCAAACATTACAGGAAATACATAATAAACTGCACAAAAAAGAATTGACCGTCACAGATCTAGTGGATCAATCTTATCGTACGATTAGTAATGTAGATGGGAAAGTGCAGGCTTTTTTATCGTTGAATGAAGAACAGGCAAGAAGTGCAGCTAAAAAGATGGACGAGCTGCATGGTAAGGGTGAACGTGGGTTGTTATATGGCTTGCCCGCAGGTATTAAGGATAATATTGCAACCGAAGGTCTTCCGACCACATGCGCGAGCAAATTTCTCGCGAATTATACGGCGATTTACGATGCTACGGTAGTCAAAAAATTAAAGAACGCAGAAACCATAACCATAGGAAAGCTGAATATGGATGAATTTGCGATGGGTGGCTCGAATGAAAATTCAGGCTTTCACCTCACTTATAATCCTTGGAATTTGGAATACGTTCCGGGCGGCTCTAGCGGAGGTTCGGCTGCGTCCGTTGCCGCAGGTGAAGTGTATTTCTCACTTGGCTCCGACACAGGCGGTTCTATTCGACAGCCGGCGGCTTATTGCGGTGTAGTCGGACTTAAGCCGACTTATGGTTTGGTATCGCGCTATGGTCTAGTTGCTTTCGCCTCATCACTGGATCAGATCGGTCCAATCACGAAAAATGTCGAAGATTCCGCTTATGTACTGCAAGCCATTGCAGGCCATGATCCGGCTGATTCGACTTCTGCAAAAGTAGATATTCCCGATTACATTGGCAGTTTAACGGGAGATGTAAAAGGCTTGCGGATTGCCGTACCGAAGGAATACATCGGTAAAGGCGTAGATCCCAAGGTCAAAGAATTGGTTCTCTCCGCATTAAAAGTGTTAGAAGGATTGGGTGCGACGTGGGAAGAGGTCTCTTTACCGCATACGGAATATGCTGTTGCGACTTATTATTTGCTTGCATCATCGGAAGCTTCCTCTAATCTGGCTCGCTATGACGGGGTTCGTTTCGGCGTGCGTACGGAAAACGCGGACAACTTAATTGAGCTGTATCGCAAGTCACGCAGCGAAGGCTTTGGTTCAGAGGTGAAACGTCGTATTATGTTAGGGACTTATGCATTAAGCTCCGGCTATTATGATGCCTACTATTTAAAGGCACAAAAAGTCCGCACCTTGATTAAACGCGATTTTGATCAAGTTTTTGAAAAATTCGATGTAGTGATTGGACCGACTGCACCAACAACAGCATTCAAAATCGGTGCCCAGGTTGACGATCCGTTAACGATGTACCTCAATGATATATTAACCATTCCCGTCAATTTGGCAGGTATTCCTGCGATAAGCATTCCTTGCGGTTTGATTGAAGGACTGCCTGTTGGTTTGCAAATTATTGGAAAGCCATTGGCCGAAGCAACGATACTGCGGACAGCGCATGCTTTCGAGCAAAATACAGAACATCATAAACAACGCCCTAAATTATAAAGAAGGAGATATTGCAAATGACCGTAACAACGAATAAATATGAAACCGTCATCGGGCTTGAGGTACACGTTGAGCTTCATACCGAGTCGAAAATATTTTGCGGATGCTCGACTTCATTCGGCGCTCCGCCCAATTCACATACCTGTCCTGTTTGTTTAGGCCACCCAGGCGTCTTGCCGGTATTGAACAAACAAGCGGTGGAATATGCAATAAAGGCTGCGATGGCATTGAATTGCCAAATTGCTACAGAAAGTAAATTTGACCGCAAAAATTACTTTTATCCCGATTCTCCAAAAGCATACCAAATTTCACAATATGACCAGCCGATCGGCGAGCATGGCTGGATTGATATCGAAGTAAACGGGAAAACAAAGCGGATTGGGATTACCCGTCTTCATTTAGAAGAAGATGCCGGTAAATTGACGCATGTCGACGGAGGCTATGCTTCTTTAGTCGATTTTAATCGAGTAGGCACACCGCTGATTGAGATCGTTTCTGAACCCGATTTACGTTCGCCAGAAGAAGCAAGAGCTTATTTGGAGAAACTAAAAGCCATTATGCAATATTGCGATGTGTCCGATGTGAAAATGGAGGAAGGCTCATTACGCTGCGACGCGAATGTGAGTATTCGTCCTTTTAGTCAGGAAAAGCTCGGAACAAGAACCGAATTGAAAAACATGAATTCATTCCGCGGCGTGCAAAAAGGGCTTGAATACGAGGAAATCCGCCAAGCAGGTATTTTGGATAAAGGTGGAGTCATTGTTCAGGAAACGTTGCGTTGGGACGATGCGGCAGGGAAAACAATCTCAATGCGCGGTAAAGAAGAAGCGCACGATTACCGTTATTTCCCAGACCCGGATTTGGTGCGCATGTACATTGACGAAGCGTGGAAAGCCCGTATATGTGCTTCGATTCCTGAACTCCCCGACGCGAGAAAAGCTCGTTATACGAATGAGCTGGGATTGCCGAGCTATGATGCGGAAGTCATTACTTCTTCTATAGATATGGCTGATTTCTTTCAAGAAAGCTTGCAGTATACGTCGGATGTCAAAGTAGTCTCTAACTGGATTATGGGTGAGCTGCTGGGGTATTTAAATGCGAACAACTTGGAACTGGCCCAAGTAAAGGTGACAGGTAAAGGCTTGGGTGAAATGATCGGTTTAATTGAGAAAGGCACCATCAGCAGTAAAATTGCCAAAACGGTGTTCAAAACAATGCTTGAAACAGGCAAACAACCGCAAGCTATTGTCGAAGAGCAAGGACTTGTGCAGATTAGCGATGAAGGCGCAATCCTGGCTATAGTCGAACAAATCGTCGCAAGCCATCCGCAATCGGTTGCTGATTATAAAGCAGGCAACGAACGTGCAGCAGGCTTTATAGTTGGACAAGTGATGAAGGAAACCAAAGGGAAAGCCAATCCTGGATTAGTCAACAAGTTAATTCAAGATTGCTTAAATCGACAATAAATATAGCTAGTCTTATAGCGTTAAATCGGGGCATTTCTATTGCGTGTGGAATTGACAAAATTTACTTGGTCAATTAACTCGAGAAGAAAGCCCTCTTTTTCTGTGCTGTCTATATGATGAAAGTATACTTTTGTGCTAATATAATGATAATATGCGAACGTAAGCTAACTTTTTCGAGAGAACAGGGGGAAATGATCTGAATATATGGCACATAGATCCGCTGCATATGACAATACGCTTGTCACTCGCCCTTATACTTGGCGGGTTAATCGGATTTGAAAGAGAGCGCAATAGTCATCCGGCTGGTTTTCGCACCAATATTCTCGTTTGTCTCGGTTCCTCATTAATTATGCTGCTTTCGATATATGGTTTCTCTGAATTTGCTAACTCGGATATAGTGCGGATGGATCCAGCGCGGCTTGCTTCACAGGTATTACCCGGAATTGGGTTTATCGGAGCGGGTGCGATACTGCATAACGGGATGTCTGTTACAGGTTTAACGACTGCGGCCACATTGCTTGTTGTCGCCGGAATTGGTCTTGCTGTAGGAGCTGGCTTTTACTATGCGGCTATTGTTACCACAGTTATGGTCATCGTCAGTTTAACCGTGTTAAATGTGGTGGAGAAAAAATACTTTCGCGAAAAACGAATTTATACGATGAAGATACTTGCGAGCAATAAACCAGGAACACTGGGATTGATTTCAGCGATGCTGGAAGATAAAGGCGTAGATATAAGAAAGTTGTTAATTGAGGAAGAGGCTCAAGAAACAGATGCTTCGATTTTGCAGCTTACATTGATGTTGAAATTCCCTAAAAAAACAATTATTATACCGATGCTGGAAAAAATCGGACATATGCAAGGTATCACCAGTGTGACTGTAGAATGATAAAGTGGGATGGCGGTGAGTAAAATGAATTCCAGACTTCAAGAAGCAATGGAAAAACTAAAAATGTCAGGTGTTCGTATGACACCGCAACGGCACGCTGTTTTAGCTTTTTTACTAGATTCACATGCACACCCGACGGCGGATGATATATACAAAGCTTTGGAAAGTCGATTTCCGAGCATGAGCGTTGCAACGGTTTATAATAATTTGAAAGTGTTTATTGATTCAGGGCTTGTGCGCGAGCTTGCCTATGGGGATAGCTCCAGTCGTTTTGATGCAGATATGTCCAACCATTACCATGCCAAATGTGTACATTGTGGCGTGTTAGTTGATTTTAATTACCCGACACTTCGTCAGGTGGAAACATCCGCAGCCGACGAAACAGGATTTTTAATTCAAGGGCATCGCCTTGAGGTATACGGTACATGTCAGAATTGCGCCCCAATTAGCAGCTACTAAAGGAAGTGACCTATGCTACCTAGATTAGAGCAATCTTCCAATCATAGACCGATTCGTCGCCGCTTTATTATTCTTCCCGTCATTTTTTTATTATTGATTATTGCCGCAGCTTTATACGTAGGTTGGGTTAAATACTGGCCGAATAGCTTGCATGTAAAGCCTGATTTTCATGGCTTAGATAAACCGTTGTTCTACCGAGGAGAGCTCATGGAGCTTCCGGCAATGGGCGATCAAGAAACGCTCAAGCTGCCTTTTGATGTCGTTAGTAAATTCATCGATCCAACCTTACTTTATGAAAAAAATAGCGATTCTGTCATTATCACAACACAAGATAAGGTGATTCGTTTGAAAACAAATCAGTTAACGGGTCTGATTAATGAAAAACCGTTTACCCTGCGTTTCCCTGTTGAAAAAGCAGGGGATAACGTCTATTTGCCAATCGAACCACTGCGCAAGTATTATCAAATAGATTTGCGAGAGTCTGAAGATACGGGCGCAGTACTATTGATGAAGGAAGGCGATACGGTACAATGGGGGAAGCTGATTTCTGAACAGAATCATCCTAAGGATCAGTATGCTCTACGTTCCAAACCAACGATCAAAGCGCCGATTTATGCCGATTTAAAACAAGCGGAAGCGGTGATGATTTGGGGCGAAGACAATGGCTGGTATCGCGTACAGCTTGCAAACGGAACGATGGGCTACGTGCAAAAAACACAAGTGGTACTCGATCATATAGAAATGATTCCTAAACAAGCGGAAAAACAAGACTTTGTTGCTTGGAAGCCATTAGGCGGGAAAATCAACTTAACCTGGCAGCAGGTGAATAAAAAAACACCGGATACGGCTGCAATAAAAGCCATGCCGGGTCTAAATGTCATTAGTCCGCAATGGTTTCATTTGATAGATGGGAAAGGCAGCTTACAAAATTTGGCGGACGCTGCTTATGTCAAATGGGCTCATGCCCAAGGCCTGCAATTATGGGCATTGTTTGGCAATGCTACGGAACAAAAGCAGACTACGGAAGCCTTATCTACTTATGATACACGGATGAACATGATAAAGCAGCTTGTCAGCTTTGCACAACTGTATCATTTAGAAGGCATCAATATAGATTTTGAAAATGTGGCCTTGAGAGATAAAGCTAATATGGTGCAATTTGTTCGTGAAATGACCCCCTTTTTACATGAACAAGGTCTGGTTGTTTCCATTGATGTAACTGTTAAGGACGGATCGGATAGTTATTCTAAATTTATGGATCGACAAGCGATAGCGGAAGTCGTCGATTATATGATCGTTATGACCTATGACGAGCATTGGGCAGCAGATCAGACTTCCGGTTCTGTGGCATCCTTGCCGTGGGTGGAAAAAGGAATCAAGCAGATTATGAGTGAGGACGCAGTACCTGCTTCGAAAATTGTTCTGGGCGTGCCATTTTTCACGCGAATTTGGACGGAACAGAATAAAGATAATAAGACCGTAGTTACCTCTAAAGCTGTTTCTATGGACGCAGTGCTAAAAATCATTAAAGATAAAAAATTAACCCAGACCTTTGATGCAGCTAGTGGGCAAAACTATGTGGAGTACACCGAAGGCGACAAAAAAATGAGGATTTGGATCGAAGATGCGATGTCGATGCAAAGTCGAATGGATATCTTGAAAAGACTGGATTTGGCAGGTGTCGGCTCGTGGAGCCGTTCGCTTGAAACGCCTGATATTTGGACTACGATCAAAAACGCATTGGAGAAAAAACCATAACCTATTGGGCGGTGTTGAGCGCTATTTAAAAACCGGTTCGCATCTAATGGATGCAAGCCGGTTTTTAAATTCTAACACGAATGCTGCCGTCTAAAAAGCCGGCATAGCCGTTATCTTTGTTATTTTGCAACAGGATCGGTCGTTTCCGTGTTTGCTAATGTTGGGTCTAAGGTGAGGATTGTTTTGCAGAACATACAGCGATCCGTCTTTCCAATCATTTTAGTCGGCTTGCCGCATTCGGGACAATCAATCACTACAGCACTTGTCGACAGCATGCCTGCCCAAAAATAAATACCCATACTAGTAAAAACACTTAAGAGTCCGAGAATTAAAAAGATACCAGCGACAATTCGACCGACTGTTCCCCAATCAAAGACGATTCCCGCCATGCCGACAATCATAATCAGCAATCCAAACATTGTTAAAAACAATCCCCATAAACGAAACTCATTTACCTTACTGGACTTTAAAAGCATCCAAATCATCTACTTTCCCGTTCAAGTTGTGTGACTTATTTCCTATGTTTAGCAGGAAACTGAGCCTCTGTGTAGAAATTATAATGACCAACTTATAAGTCTAAGCGCAGGAGGTCAGCATGGAGCATTTTAAAAAATTTTTGACTAGCAGATTCAAACAGCGAAAAAACATTATAAGCGTTTCCGCTTATCATAATACAACACCTTTTCCTACACATACGGATGCCTTTGATCTTCTTGTTGTCATTGTAGCGGAACAGACGAATATCGAAAGGAATCTATTTCATTATATAAAAGAAGGGCATCGTATACAAGAACGTTGGTTAACTCCCGCTGATTTGGAGCAATGGTTGTTTAATGGAGAGAATCGCAATATTATTTATTGGATTTTACAAGGAGAGATCTTAGTGGATCGTGATACTTATTTAGAAAGCCTGAGACACCGATTGCTTGAGTTTCCTGATTTGCTTAAAGAGCAGAAGCTTCTTATGGAGTTTTCCTTCTTTTTAAGTAAGTACACGCAAAGTAAAGAATATCTCGCGGAAGAGCATTTTCTGGATGCTTACAGCAATATTTTGGAAGGGCTCCATCATTGGGCGCGTATTGCGATCGTCGAAGCGGGTATTCATCCTGAGCTAACGGTTTGGCGGCAAGTGCGTTTAATCAATCCGGGTATTTACAAGTTATATGAAGAATTGACCTTGAGTACCGAAACACTCCGTCAGCGTGTTGAACTAGTGCTCTTGGCATGTGAATTTTCTGTGATGTCTAAGATGAAAAGCTGTTGTATCCTTTTGCTGCGAATTATTGAAAATCGTGAAGAGGCGTGGCGAGTGGATGAAATTCAAGCGCATGTCGATCTCCAGCATATTCATATTAATGTACCGCTTTTACTGAATAAGCTTGTCAAAAAATCTTTGCTTCGCGAGGTAGCCGTTTCTTTGGACGATACGATTACCGAGCTGGAATTACGGTATACTAGCTAAATGGATGTAATCTTTTTTAAATTCTAAGAAAATATAAGTTTTCGTCACTTATATTGATCTTAGAATTGTGGACAAACGCTACCGTCTAAAAAGACGGCATAGCCGTTTATCTTTGATCCGTGTGTTAAATGAATTTAATTAGGGAACGTTAGTCATATGACTGACGTTCTTATTTTTTGTTTATAAGCATAAGAGTATGAAAATACAGCGAGGAATCGAGGTTATGCTGCATCTTGAAATTTTAGTTGGAATTTAAACTTGACTTTGGTCTTCGACCTGTGATAAATTATCTCTTGCCGCTCAATACGGGTTGCCTTGAAAAAGGCACGAAGCTATGCTGCAAATGGCACGGATCGATCTAAGCAAGCGCATCGATTC
>JAQBPR010000164.1 GCA_028287395.1 Bacilli bacterium | reverse complement strand
AACGAACAATTGAACTGTCAAAAGAGCAAGAACCTGCTTCCGCCAATGTCTCATACCTCACTCCTTTCACAAAAAAAGACACTCTCGATACGTCTTTTAAACGTAAACGGAATGTCTCCGATTATGCCGAGTTTTCAAGTATGTATTTAATTCACTTACTCGTAAATCCCGTTGCTTCACAAAGAGCAAGCTCGCCCATTAATTCCTGATGAATATGTCCATTAGTTGCAAGAACATTACGTACCATAAGACTGTAAGGAGTTCCTCTCGTATCCGTAACTAGACCCCCAGCTTCTTGAATTAATAACGCGCCTGCTGCTATATCCCATGAGTTCAGACCAATTTCCCAAAATCCGCTTAAACGTCCTGCAGCAACATAAGCAAGATGCAATGCTGCCGATCCTGCTATACGAATATTTCTGACCTTTGGCGCAAGAGCCTGCACACCCGCTAAATTTATCGGAAGTGAAACATTGCGATCCGCAGGGAAACCCGAAGCAAGTAAGCTATCGATAAGCTTTGTTTCTTTTGCGACGTTCATGCGCTTTCCTCGCACGTAAGCACCCTTACCCTTTTCGGCAACAAACAATTCGTCACGCGACGGATCATAAACAACGCCAACAATTACTTCTCCATTGTGAGCTAAAGCTATCGAAATCGTGTAAAAAGGAAATCCATGTACATAATTCGTAGTCCCATCAATGGGATCAACAATCCAAAGATATTCCGCTTCACTCATATTTTCCAAAGCTTGAACAGAAGCAGCCGGACCCGGCTCAACACCCTCTTCACCTAAAAAAGAATGTTGGGGAAAATGAGTTAGAATTAAATTACGAATCAATGCTTCCGATCCTTTATCTACTTCAGTTACAAGATCATGGGGGGAGTATTTCAAATCCAAATTAGTGAAAGCACCCAATTTACTTTGAATCCATTCGCCTGCTTTTGCAGCTGCATTAATAGCTGCCACTGTAAAGCTCTTTGTTCCTACTTTATATGGTTCATTCTCTTCGTTTCCCAAAAATATCAGCTCTTTCTGCGATTCATTTTATATTAAGTATAGTAAATATGCGATTTAAATTCCACTACATTCCATTTCATTATTTACAGGAACGTTTAATTACATGACTAATCAATATTTCAAATAATTCAAACAAAAAGAACCACCCTAACAAATTATGCAGTAGGATGATTCTTAGAATAATTTTCTATTAAATTTTAAACCCCAACGATATGGTAGCCGCTATCAACATAAATAACTTCGCCGGTAATGCCGCGCGAGAGATGGCTCATTAAGAAAAGAGCAGTATCGCCGACTTCAGCCGTATCTGTTGTACGACGTAATGGTGCTTTTTCTTCAACTGTGCGCAAGATGGAGTTAAAATCTTTAATGCCTTTAGCTGCAAGAGTGCGAATCGGCCCAGCTGAAATGCCGTTAACGCGAATATTAAATTGGCCAAGGTCGTTGGCCAAGTAGCGGATGCTCGCTTCCAATGCCGCTTTGGCTACTCCCATAACATTATAGTTTTTCATTGCTCGCTCTGCGCCAAGATAAGTCATCGTCATTATGCTTCCACCCTCAGTCATAAGCGGATAAACGCGTTGTGCCACCGCAACTAAAGAATAAGCGCTAATATCGTGCGCTAAAGCAAAACCGTCACGCGATGTATCTACGTACAAGCCATCCAGTTCTTCTGTTTTCGCAAAAGCAATGCTATGAACAAAACCATGGAGTACGCCGAATTGTTCCTTTAACGCTGCTGCTAAGCTATCGATTTCTGCATCTACTGTCACATTACATGGAAGAAAGAAAGAATTAGGAATGGTTTCCGCAAGCTTGCGTACGCGTTCCTCCACACGTTCGTTTTCATAAGTAAATGCCAGACGCGCTCCTTGGCTTGCGAGCGATTGAGCAATCGCCCATGCGATACTGCGATCGTTAGCTACGCCCATAACAAGTATATTTTTTCCCGATAAAAGCTGGTCCATTTTCAAAGTTGCCCCTCTCCATTACGAATATCCTTCATTGTTCAAAGTACATGATTTGGCCTTTTTTTTCAAGCCATATTCTTATTTATCATTAAAAAACATTTCACCAGCAAGTGAAGTTAAAACAATCGATTCATCTACAGTCAGTTCGCGAATAAGCTCCATCTCCACTTGAGTCATTTCCTCGCCTTGAAAATTAATCTCAGCAATGGAGGCAATAATGCGGACAATGGCCATTGCTTTATTCTCTGGGCTGTAGGCAATGACTTTCTGGCCTGTAGGATAAACGCGAAAGCCCGTTTTAACCATTTTACCGCGGCCGTACTCAATCAAATCATATAATTCCTGCTTTGATTTAAATTTACATACCGAATTAAATTCCGTTTGAAATCCCATTATGGCTCGCCTCCATTCAATCATTCGATGGTCAATTAATCATTACTGTATTGAATGCGCTGCTTTTCCCCATGTCTCTGCAAAGCCAAATTTATCAGGTCATCCAAAAGCTCAGCATATGGCTTTCCGCTTTCTCTCCACAGAAGAGGATACATGCTAAAAGGCGTAAAGCCTGGCATAGTATTGATTTCGTTGATATAAATAGTGTCGTCTAATTTTCTCACAAAAAAATCGACTCTTGATAATCCGGATCCGTCAATCGCAAGAAAGGCACGTAAAGCTAATTTTTGCAATTGTAATGCTAACTCTTCTGTGAGATCTGCAGGAATGACCATTTCGGATTTGCCGTCGACATATTTGGCCTTATAATCATAAAACTCATTGCAGGCGACAATTTCTCCAGGCACAGATGCTTGAGGCTCATCATTGCCTAATACGCTTACTTCAATTTCTCTTGCTTCCACATGTTCTTCCACAATTACTTTACGATCATATAGAAAAGCAAAGGAAATCGCTTCGATTAATTCTTCACGATTACGCGCTTTGGAAATACCTACACTAGAACCTAAATTAGCTGGCTTTACGAAGCATGGATAGCCTAATGCTGTTTCGATTTCCATTAGATAGTAAGCTTGTTCTTTCAACCATTGCGTGCGAGTGAAATAGCGATACATACATTGCGGCAATCCTTCTTGCGCAAATAACTTCTTCATCATAACTTTGTCCATCCCTACTGCTGAAGCAAGCACGCCTGCACCGACATAGGGGATATTCGCCATTTCCAATAGTCCTTGAATGGTTCCATCTTCACCAAACGTACCATGAAGTAATGGAAAAATAACATCGAGTACTGCATCGTCAGCACCTGCATTCGAGCTAGATTCCACCGCTCCAGCAAAAATCGATTGCATTGCTGTAGTCTGGACCAAATCCTGAGAAACTGCTTGTTCATCCATCCGATCAAAGGTCAAGCTAGCTTTATTATCGACAGGTCCAGTCAATGTTAGACCTGCACGCCAGGCGCCTTGTTTGGTGATATACATAGGATGAATCTCATATTTAGTATGATCAAAAGCTTGTATGACAGCCAACGCGGTTTGCAAGGACACATCATGCTCTCCAGACTTCCCCCCATAAATCAAACCGACGCGTATTTTTTTATTCATGTTAACCTCCCGAAAATGTGCAATTCATCCTTAAAATTGATCTGGCATGTGAAAAAAAAGATATTTCGTTTTTTCTGTCCAAGCGTATGAATCGCGATAATCCCAATAACGATGTCGACTATTCGACGTATGCGCATTCACCAAAGGAAATCCATTCGGATCAAAACCAGTCACAATCGCGCTGTGCTGAAATCGACCGTCTCCATCAAAATCATAGCTAATTACATCAGCTATAGCTAGCTTTTGCGGCGAATCAACGATTTCTGCTTGCCAGCCTGCAGGAGTTCCGCTCAAATATCGCCGCAATGAATCAGCGACCGCCCAGCTAAAGCTCCATAGTTCTTGCTTACCAATCTTTCCACGATACCACCAGCCTAATTCTCTTTTTCCAGTATAGTTCATTGGCGCGCACCCTGCAAAGAGGCATTGTGAAACAAAGTGTGTACAATCATCCTGTTCAAAAAACAAATAGGACGGATTATGGGAATCCCACCACATATCAGCATAAGCTTTCGCTTTATTCCGATCATATTTCAATGGAATAGACGGTAGACGTATATGATAATCGGATGCCATTTGATTAGGTTGATGAACATATTCGAACAGCACTGTTCTCCAATCCATAGCGTGCTCCTTAATGCTTGTTCTTAGCAAGCTGTAATCTAACTAGCCCATCTTATTCAATGTATGAATAGTCAAAGGGAAACATGTTAGCTTTAAAGCATGCAAGAAAAATTTTAGGGGAATAATGTATGCCAATAGGGCAAAAGGGGTTTACGAAGCGAGCGTGAAATTGTATACTTAAGTTACTGCTCTTTTTATGAAATCATATTTCACCAGATGAAACTTGACGAAATTTTTAAAAGGTTATTATTGAAATCGGAGGCGAAAAGAATGGCGAGGAAAGATCATTTTTCACTAAAGAATAAGCTAACCGTTGGAAATCAGGAGTATGTATACTACCACGTTGATTCACTAGAGGGCCAGGGTTTTGGAAAGGTTTCACAGCTTCCTTTCTCCATTAAAGTACTGCTTGAGGCAGCTGTTCGCCAATTTGACGGACACGCCATTACTACGGAGCACGTTAAGCAAATTGCCGGATGGGCTGAAAGCCGTGATGACAACAAAGAGATTCCTTTTATTCCTGCGCGTATTGTGCTGCAAGACTTTACCGGTGTACCCGTCGTTGTTGACTTAGCGGCAATGCGTTCGACAATGAGTCGTGCAGGCGGCGATGCCAAAAGAATCAACCCGCTGGTTCCTGTTGATCTAGTTATTGATCACTCCGTAATGGTGGATGCTTTCGGAACGGCGGATGCGCTTGATTATAACGTGAATATTGAGTTTGAACGCAATGATGAGCGTTATCGCTTCCTGCGTTGGGCACAAACGGCTTTTGATAATTTCCGTGCAGTCCCACCAGCCACAGGTATCGTTCATCAAGTAAATTTAGAGTATTTGGCTTCTGTCGCTACTACGAAAAAAATAGACAGTGAGACGGAAGTATATCCTGATTCCTTAGTTGGAACAGACTCACATACAACGATGATTAACGGACTTGGTGTGGTCGGCTGGGGTGTTGGCGGAATTGAAGCCGAAGCTGGAATGCTGGGACAACCGCTTTATTTTGTAACGCCTGAAGTAGTTGGCTTTAAATTAACAGGCAGCTTAGCAGAAGGCTCTACGGCAACTGACTTGGCGCTGACTATTACACAAATTCTACGCAAAAGAGGCGTTGTTGGAAAATTCGTTGAATTTTATGGCCCTGGATTAAGCAATATTAGCTTGGCTGATAGAGCTACAGTAGCCAACATGGCTCCAGAATATGGCGCAACAATTGGATTTTTCCCTGTAGATTCAGAAACTTTGGCTTATTTACGCGGTACTGGTCGCGAAGAAGAGCAGATTGCACTAGTTGAAGCTTATTATAAAGCACAAGGCATGTTCCGTACCGATACTACACCAGATCCAACTTTTACCGTTACTTTGGAATTGGATATGTCTACTGTAGTTCCAAGCTTGGCCGGACCTAAGCGTCCTCAGGATCGGATTGAATTAACTTCGATGAAAGAAGCTTTCAACAGCATTATTCGCTCTCCAATTGATCAAGGCGGATATGGCTTATCCGAAGAAAAAATTAACGCAAGTGTTGATGTGAAGCGGATCAATGGCAAAGTAGAGCAATTAAAAACAGGCGCTGTAGTGATCGCGGCGATTACAAGCTGTACCAACACTTCCAATCCAAGCGTTATGCTCGGTGCTGGACTTGTAGCTAAAAAGGCAGTTGAACGCGGGCTAATTAAACCAGACTACGTTAAAAGCAGCTTAACTCCTGGTTCATTAGTTGTAACCGAATATTTGAAAAAAGCTGGATTACTTGAGCCTTTGGAAAAACTCGGCTTCTATGTCGCAGGTTACGGTTGTGCAACTTGTATTGGTAACAGCGGTCCGCTTCCGGATGAAGTCAACAATGCCATTATCGAAAACGATTTAACAGTTGCGGCTGTTTTGAGCGGTAACCGTAATTTTGAAGGTCGGATCCATGCGCAAATTAAAGCCAATTATCTTGCTTCTCCACCGCTGGTTGTGGCTTACGCTTTAGCCGGGACGGTAAATATCGATTTGGCAACAGAACCACTGGGGTACGACCAAAACAACCAGCCTGTCTATTTAAAAGATATTTGGCCCACTTCAAAAGAAGTCCAAGATGCAGTTCGTTCTGCGGTTACGCCGGATATGTTTCGTGCTAAATACAAAAACGTATTCCGTCAAAATGAACGTTGGAATGAAATCCCGATCCCGGAAGGCGAGCTATACGAATGGGATACGAATTCAACCTACATTCAAGAACCACCGTTCTTTACTGATTTAGGAACAGTATTAGATGATATTCAAAATATTCATGGCGCAAAAGCATTGGCGCTTTTGGGCGATTCCGTAACAACAGATCATATTTCACCTGCAGGCAACATTTCTGTAAAAAGTCCAGGCGGAGAATATTTGATCAATCATGGAGTAAAGAAAGAAGATTTTAACTCCTACGGCTCCCGCCGCGGTAATCATGAAGTTATGATGCGCGGTACTTTCGCTAATATCCGTATTCGCAATCAAGTTGCGCCTGGAACTGAAGGCGGCGTAACCACTTATTTACCAACAGGTGAAGTCATGTCGATTTATGATGCTTCGATGAAATATCAAGCGGATCATACTCCACTAGTTGTTATAGCAGGAAAAGAATATGGTACCGGAAGCTCACGTGACTGGGCAGCAAAAGGAACTTTCCTGCTCGGCGCTAAAGCAGTTATTGCCGAGAGCTTCGAACGGATTCACCGCGCTAACCTAGTGGGTATGGGTGTTCTACCATTGCAATTCCCTGAAGGTTTAGGCTGGAAAACGCTCGGTATAACGGGAACGGAAACGTTTGACATTAATGGCCTTTCCAATGATGTAACTCCTGGGCAAATAGTCCGCGTTACTGCAACACGCAGCGATGGCTCGAAGTTCGAATTTGAAGCTATTGTTCGCTTAGATAGCATGGTCGATGTTGATTACTATCGTAATGGCGGTATTCTGCAAACGGTTCTAAGACAGATTATGGCTTAATCACTTTGCCCCTCTATATGTTAAAAAAAAAAGCAAACCCCAAATCTGCAATTTTGCAGAATGTGTGGGTTTGCTTTTTTTTTCGAAATTTTTAACGAAGCATCGTTCCCATTCGTCGTGCTGCTTCCAAAATTTGAGGCACATGAGCCAGCATTTTCTCTGGAGTAAGACGATTTGAAGGGCCGGAAACGGCCAATGAAGCTGCTAATTTACCTGCTCGACTCAAAATCGGCGCAGACACCGCAGCTGCTCCAGGCTCACGTTCTTCAATACTTGTAGCAAACCCAAGCTTTCGCGTTTCGCTCAGCATTTGCAGAAAAACATCACGATCCACTCCAACCGCTCCATCGGCGGTTAACAGTACGCTCTCTTGTATGGCCTCATCCGCATAGGCTAACAGAACCTTACTTGAAGCTCCCACATAAAGCGGCATTCGAGCACCCACAGGAGCTACACGACGAATCGCTTGATTACTTTGAACGGCTTGAATACGCACACGTTCATTGCCATCTCGCACATATAAGGAAACGGTCTCACCGATCTGATCACGTAAACGTTCCATCTCAGGGAGTAAAACAACGCCCATATCATCACTCTGAACAAGGTTCGCAGACAACTCCCAAAGTCGAAAACCCAAACGATATTTTTCCGTAGCTCCATCCCGCAATATAAAGCCCTTTCCTTCAAGCGAAGCCAATAAGCGATGCACCGTGCTTTTGTGCAGAACCACTTTATTGGCAATTTCCGTCAAGCTTAATTCTTTCACGTCAACAA
Source organism: Bacilli bacterium (assembly GCA_028287395.1). GTDB lineage: Bacteria > Bacillota > Bacilli > Paenibacillales > NBRC-103111 > Paenibacillus_AC. The sequence continues at coordinate 27,842 of JAQBPR010000164.1, read as the reverse complement.
AGCAAAGTAATATATCCATTGCCCGCTCCACTGAACGGACTGTTAATTTTCCTTCTTCCATATTGCTTTCCTCTCCCAATGGCTGTTTCACTCCATGAAACTCATTTTTACTTAGTATAACTGAAAAATCCTTCAAAGGTAAAGCAGCATATAGAGTGTGTTTAATAAGTAGGGTTGCGGCATATGAGGGATGTGCCTACGGCTGCTCTTGAAAACAAGTTTCCTTTATTAGAATAAGGGCGAAACTCATTTTCAAAGGCAGCGCGTAAACTCTCCGGTCACATTCCCTAATATGCTCTCCACCACTTATTAAACACACTCTTATAAATATATCGCGATTGTTACAGCATCTTTACATTTTCTTGACATTTACAAAATGCTATAGATTCTCCACTTAGAATTGCATACAATTAACAGCACAGAAGGGTTAAGCTTTAACCGCTGCGATGCCAATACGAAGGAGAAATGACCCATGTCAATATTTCCTCCCCCCTCTTCCACCTATCCTGCTTTACCATTACCGCAGCTTCGTACAGCAGCAAATATACATTTACGACGTACGCGGAAAATACTTTTATTATTGTCCTTAACAATTGTTAGCGCTTTCATTTTTGTTGCACTGGCTTTATATGGTTATATAGCTTGGACGCTTGGACATCCGCATGCAGATGCTTTACAATCTAATCCGATGCTTGCCGTAGGACTGCCCTATGAAAATGTAAGCTTTTCCAGTAAAACAGGAGCTGCTCCATTAACAGGCTGGTACATACCAAGTGCAGTTGCGTCCGCTAAAACGATTGTTTTTTCACATAGCTATGCGGGCAACCGCGAAGAACCGTGGATGCCTATGTATAAACTTACAGAAGAATTACACAATAAGAAGTATAACGTTCTAATGTTTGATTATGGTTATGTAAGTAGTCAGAGTAAGCATGCCTTTACCGCAGGAGTTAAAGAGTCGCAAGAATTGCTCGGCGCTATTGCTTATAGTAAACAACGCGGTGCAAAACAAATTATTGTCTGGGGTTTCTCTATGGGTGCAGGAACAGCGCTTCAAGCCGCTTTGCAAACTACAGATATTTCGGCAATGATTCTCGACAGCACATTTGTGACTACACCAGATACGATGTTCCACAATGTAAAAAAAATGATCAATCTGCCCGAAGCCCCTTCAAAGTGGATATTACGTATGCTCTTCCCCTTCGTAAATGGCGTTGGATTTGATCAAATTCCTTATCAAAAAGTATTAACCACGGCTTATACTGCCCCCATCTTCTTTATCCATGGCAAAGAGGATGAACGATCTCCTTATGAGATCATTCAACATTTGGCAAATAATCAAAAGGCAAATGCTGAATCCGAGCTTTGGCTGAAGCCCGATGCTAAGCATGAACTAGTTTATGACTCAGATCCGCAAACCTATTTTCAGAAAACGATGGATTTTTTAGATAAGGTGCGCCTTAATCTTTAATTAACGACATAAATTCAGCTCGAAGCGCTGCGTCCTTACGAAAATTACCTCTCACACCAGAGGTAATTGTCTTACTGCCATATTTTTTAACACCTCGGGAGCACATACACAGATGCTCTCCTTCAACGACAACCATCACACCATGCGGATGAAGAACCTTTACCATCACATCGGCAATATCCGATGTAATTCTTTCTTGGACCTGCAGCTTACGCGTAACCGCATCAACCAGACGAGCAAATTTACTTAAGCCCGCTATTTTGCCGCTGGGTATATAGCCTATATGAATTTTCCCGAAAAACGGGGCCATGTGATGCTCGCATTGGCTGTAATACACAATATCCTTCACAATGACAAGCTCTTCATGGTGCTCATCAAAAGTAACGCCAAGAATTTCTGTTAAGTCCGCATCATAGCCCGAGAAAATTTCCTCATACATGCGAGTCACCCGAGCAGGTGTATCAAGCAATCCTTCTCGATCCACGTCTTCTCCAACCAAACGTAAAATTTCACGGATATGTCCTTCAATCAAAACCCTGTTCTCCGCTACCTTCAAGTTTAAATATTGTTTCGCTGGCATATATCCAACCTCCAACAGCTTAATTACTTAAGCTTCTGTTTCTTCATCATTTGTTGAACCTTGCCCATTTGCTGCTTATTCATGTTATAGCCCATTTGTTTGGCCATTTGCTGCAGCATTTCCGGATTATTTTGCATATTTTCCAATTGCTTGCGTAAATAATAGACACCTACAAAAAAACCGCCAATTCCACCTGCAATTAAGGTTAAAACCGGAATAATAATCTGCCACACCATAAAATCCACCTCTGAAATTTAGTTTAAAGTCTAAAGGTATGATAACATTTCCTTTACTCACACACAATTTTGAATTTATGACAAAACCGAGTCGATAAATACGGTCGTATGTTTCGCCAAATCGATTTCTTTAATTTGCAGTTCGTCGTCATGTCCCTGCTTCGCAATCCGTACAATCGGTCTTCCGGGAAGCCCTCTATGCTGACCTACCACGACACCTGACTCCTTAGTCGATAAACGCACGGATGTACCTGTAGGATAAATCGAAACCGTACGTAAAAAATGAATCAAAACCTCACGATCAAGCTTCGTGCCTACCAACGCCATCATTTCTTCACATGCTTCGTGCGGCAGCAACCTCTTACCTGATATCGGATTGAATTGAATGTTATCAAAATAGTTAGCTGCTGCAACAATTTTCGCGTAAAGATGAATTTGCTCCGCATCCAGTTTACGTGGAGCTCCTTCCCCATCGGGTGTTTCATGGTGTTGAAAGGCAACATGAGCAATCAACAAGCTGAATTCCCATTTGTTTTTCAGCGCTTCAAAGCCTCTCCATGTATGGTGTTTTTTTTCATCGGGTGAAGTATCGTCCGTGATTAGATCAATTTTACCGACATCATGCAGCAGTGCACCTATTGCTAATTCTTTCACTTGATTTTGAGCTAATCCCATACTGATTCCAATGAGAGCGGAGATAGTACAAACATTCATGGCATGAACATACATTTCGTTATCTTTAGTACGTATATCAGAAAGCTGTACAAGTACCTCTTTATTTTTCATTAAGTCGTCGAGCATACGGTCAATACTGACGCTAATATTTTTCGTCTTAAATTCTTTACCGGAACGTAACGAGTCAAACGTTTCACCCATTCGCTGCATGACAAGGCGCTTATTTTCTTCAGACACGACATCAACAATTTCGACATCCTCTAAATAAGGCTCCTTCACAAAGATCATCGTAACTCCAATACGCCTTAACGTATTAATCATGTAGACGGTCAACTGAACCCCATCGGAAAGTAATATCGCCCCGTTGCTGGAAAAAATTGTTCTCCCTAAGTATTGTCCTGATTCCACTGTATCAATATTGACCTGTCTCATATTCTCACCCTTTTGCTTTGATCTGTTGCCAAACTTGTTTAGACTGACGAATCGCTAGTATACTGACTTTCATGATCTAACAAAAATTGTTTAATCGGTAATCCGCCGCCATATCCAACCATCTCGCCATTCGCGCCAATCACGCGATGGCATGGAACGATAATTGGCAGAGGATTGCGGTTATTGGCTCCACCTACTGCACGGACTGCATTTGGATTGCCTATCTCTTCAGCGATTTGTTTATAGGATCTTGTTTCTCCATACGGAATTGTGGTTAAAGCCTGCCAAACGTTTCGTTGGAAAATCGTACCCTGCATATCTAATGGAAGATTAAAATGGACAAGTGCTCCGGAAAAATAGTTTTTTAATTGCTCTATAACTTGTCCCAACACAGCGCGATCACGTATATAACGTTCATGACCGAGAAGCTTCCGAGACCATTTGTGCAGTATCTCTTCTGCTTCTTTATAGGTTGCAAATTCGATATGACACAATCCATTTTCTGTTGCACATAATACTAACGGACCAATGGGAGATGAGATTTCTTCATAATATATACTATTCAACATCTGATATGACCTCCTGGACTGCGGTCAATTTTTGCAATGCTTTCTCAAGCTCGATCCGAACTTGTTCGTTTTGCTCCTTTTGCAAAGCAGCTTGAAGCCCTTCGATTGCTGCATCGCCCCCTATCTTGCCAATAGACCATGCAGCTGTAGCGCGAATTTCAAATCTGGGATCATGAAGGAGTGTATCCATTAATATCGGCATAGCACTGTGATCTTTGAAGTTACCCAAGGCAATAATCGCATTTCTTTGAATAGGTTTCTTCCCTCGCCAAGAAGCGGCGCTATCCCCGTATCTTTGTGCAAACTGTTTATTGCTGAGCGATAATAGCGGTATAAGCAGCGGCTTCACTTGCTCCGGATCGGGTTGAAATTCAGGTTGGTGCGTCCAATTTTTGGCTTTATTCTTCGGACAGACAACCTGGCAGGTGTCACAACCATATAACCGATTGCCTATTTTTTCCATCATTTCGTCGCTTACCATGCCTTTGGTTTGGGTGACAAAAGAAATACAACGACTTGCGTTCAGTTGACCGGGGCCTATCAAGGCACCTGTTGGACATGCATCAATGCAAAGCGTGCATTCGCCGCAATCTTCAGTTACAGGCACATCCGGTGAAAAAGGAAGATTCGTCAGCATCTCGCCAAGATAAACCCATGAGCCCCATTCCGGTGTAATCACGGCACAATTTTTCGCACTCCATCCAATTCCTGCGCGCTCGGCTACTGCTCGATCGACTAATGCCCCTGTATCCACCATGCTTTCAAGTTTAGCATCGAGGACTCGTTCACGAATGAATTGCTCTAATTGCGCTAATCGATTCCGCAGCACATGGTGATAATCGTCCCCCCATGCTGATCGTGATATAATCCCTCGGAATGCGCCCGGCTCTGACCTTGGCGGGTTCGGCGGCAGCTTGGAAGGATAGGCGACAGCAATCGCAATAATCGAACGCGGCTCCGTAAAACTTAGCGCCGGATATACACGTTTCTCAATGTCCGGTTCTTCAAATCCAGACTCATAGCCTAATGCACGATGCTGCTCTAAGATGGTCTTCATGTCCATAAAAGGATCTGCAGAAGCAAAGCCAATTTTATCTATCCCTAGTCCCGGTGCTGCATGAATGATATCCTGCTTCAGCTGTTCCCAATATTGGCGGTTCGCCTCCACGACAGATATAGGCATCAAAAGTCACCTCAGTTTAGTTTTACAATTCTCTTATTTTGCTTAAAGGCCAGACGACAAATTCTGCTCGCCCTATGATTAGTCGCGTTGGCACAGCATTAAATATACGACTATCCCTGCTTGCATTTGCGTGTCGATTATCGCCCAATACAAAAACTTGCGCTTTTGGAACTTTGTAGGGTCCCCAATCTCCATCTTCTATAACAATATCAATGTAGCTTTCTTTTAATTCTGAACCGTTAATATACAAAAGTCCATTACGAACCTCCACATCATCTCCGGCTACCGCCACAACACGTTTGACCAAATTTTTAACAGGCTTAGGCTGATTCGCGTCCGGATCGGCAAAGGTGATGACCTCCCCGCGATGCGGAGCACGAAAATCATAAATAAGTCGGTTTATCACAAGCCGCTCCCCTTGAAGCAGTGTGGGTTGCATCGAGTACCCTACCACTTTACATTGCGTTATGATAAATTGATTGACTACAGCTACACTCACCAAAGCAATCAAAAGTGATTTACCCCAGTCCCAAATTTCACTCACCAGCGTATTTTCGCTGAGCTCTTTGCGATGACTATTAAGCAATGGTAAACCCATCCTACACCCCGGTCTCTTTAATCTTCCACATCTCATAGTAAGACCATACAAGATCGTCTTGAAAAGGGGCCGATTTATTCTCCATTCGATGCAATAGCGCCTTCAATCCAGCCTGCACTTTAGCTACTACGGCTGCAGAATAATGATAGTTTATTTTATGACGTTCGTACTCATGCTGATCAAGCAAATTAATTTCACCAGACGGATTTAAAATAACATCGAGGTCGTAGTCGATATAAGTCATCACTTGTCCACTTTTATAGACCGGAGAAGCTATATTGCAATAATATCTTATTCCTGTACTTTCAAGCAACGCAACAATATTATACCATTCCCCTGGAATAAAAAAAGAAACAACGGGTATTTTACTGACCCACTCCCTGCCATCTGCTTCAAGTATCTTTGTTTTACTGTTTACCAGTACAAACATCGATTCGGAAGCATGCTCCGGATGAAGAAATTTCTCAGGAATCAGCCAATTACTGTACCACATACGGTGGAGATGACCATCATGTTTAAAGCTTTTTATGATATAGTCCGTGCTTCTTTCCATTGTCAATCGTCCTTTCAAAGGCAACTGGAGGACTTATATACAAGGATAAACGGCTACGACGTCTTACACAGCTAAAGAGCAACAATGATTCTTGTTGCCCGTTAGCAATAGGATGGCAGCGTTTGTCCGGAATTATAAGATCAGTATAAGTGAAAAAATATACTTTTTTATAATTTACTAATTTAAAAGAAAAGCATATCCACTCATCCATAACTATGGTTAGAGTGAGATATGCTTCGTATCCTTATCCATTAATAATGCTAAGCTTTTGTCCGGATCGTGAAAAGTCTGTCACTCGATATCCGACCGATTCATATACAGGAAGCAACGGCTTATTGTGCGCATCCCCGGCGACTAGAATCTGGCTTACATTACGATATAGAAATCTTTGTTTTAACGTTTCAATCAATTTTTTTCCGATTCCTTGTCGTTGAAAATCGGTATCAACGGCTACTCGATAAAAGTAACCTTTGTTATTATCAATGGTGCCAATAATAATACCCACTATTGAATCATTCTTCTCTGCAACCAAAACCAATTCTGAATCCCATGATAACTGTCTTGCAAATGCTTCCATTGTTTCATTGTAACAAGTTTCCGTCAAAACCTTCTCTAGCAGCTGCGTTACTGAAACGTAATCGGATAATTGAAAAGAGCGTATTTGCATGGATGTCTCTCCTTGTTGCATAGATTGGTAACAATACAAATACGACAAATTTCGTGGAAATCCTGCTTATTTCGACAAAAAAGTTAAAAAAACTTTACAATTGCTTCATATTCTCATGAAAGCGCTTAATTGCAAGCGTTTCCAAGGTAATTAAGTTAATTTAACCCAATTTTTTACAAGAATTATAGGACTTCCGGACTTCCTAATAGAGTGTATTCAAAAAATGGCGAAGTGGAGTAATGGGTCTGCTTGTAAAGTCGAAAGTTTTGCTTTAGCAAAACTGGCTTCGGAAGCATATGCTTGTGCCGACTTTGAAAATGAGTTTCTATTTTGAATCGCTTTCGATTCTTTGGCTAATACTAGCTTAGACAACTGCAAAAGTGCAGCTGCATTCGGTAGAAAACGGGTTTTGGAACCTTCTCACTGCAATAGTACAGGTAGATATGCAGGTTGGAGACCATTTTAACGAATATGGGCTAAATCAACTGTATTTTTGCAAGTAATCAAGTAAATAATGGGATAATCGAGCTTATAAGCTGTACTTTTGCAGTTGGCAACTGGCAGGCGGTTTTGACTACCTTCCAGCGTTTAATAATCACTTAATATACATACGTGTTGCTTTATTATCAAAAATAACGGATAATATTACCGAAAAGACACATCAATATATTTAGGAGGTTTTTTAATTATGGCACATCAATTACCAGCACTTCCTTATCCGAACAACGCGCTAGAGCCCCATATTGACGAGCAAACGATGATGATTCACCACGATCGTCATCATAATGCGTATGTCACTAACCTAAACGCGGCTTTGGAAGGACACGCGGATTTGCAAAGCAAAAGCATCGAAGCATTGCTTAGCGATTTGAACAGTGTACCCGAAAATATCCGTCCTGCCGTTCGCAATAACGGTGGCGGTCATGCAAACCATTCCTTATTCTGGGAAGTTATTGGACCCAACGGCGGCGGCCAACCTACGGGCGCATTAGCTGACGCTATCAACAACGAACTAGGCGGATTCGACAAATTTAAAGAAGACTTCGCTAAAGCTGGAGCAACTCGCTTCGGAAGCGGTTGGGCATGGTTAAGTGTTACCCCTGCGGGAAAATTGGTTGTTAGCAGCACTCCGAATCAAGACAGCCCGATTTCAGAAGGTAACACACCTATTCTTGGAATGGATGTTTGGGAGCATGCTTATTACCTAAAATATCAAAACAAACGTCCTGACTACATCGCGGCATTCTGGAATGTGGTTAATTGGAAAGCAGTTGGAAATCGTTACACTGCTGCGAAGTAAGCAACAGTTAGCATCGGCAATAAAAGGTCCAACTCCTCACGGGGTTGGACCTTTAGCTTTTTGAAAAACCTAAAATGTAGGATTTGGATGCCGAGTTTATGGGCCACACTGTTTAGTCAGTAGTATACATAAGCTTATAGTCGCTGATGATGCGCAGGAAAACGTTGGGAAAGGCGTATTGCTCCATCTCCGCTAGATCAAGCCAACGATAGTTAGGCGGAAGCATGAGGTTGGATACCGCTGCATAGCGGCAGCGGTAGACGAGCATGTCCCAATGAATGTGACTGAACGCGTGCTCCGCGTTCATGATCCACTCCATTGGGACTATGCCTATGCCGTCGGCCGCCGCTAGGCGCTCCTGAAGGAAAGTCATGACGGCGTCATGACTTTCCTCAGGGGCGCTGGCGCGGCCCGAGCGGCGACGCGTGCCGCGCGCAGGCGCGGCAGCACCTTCGCCTGCGGCGGCAGCCAGTGGGAGCTCCGCATGCGGGAGCTCCCACATCCGCGCCAGCAGCCCGTCCTGCGGCCGCTGGCGAATCAGCAGCCGGCCTGCGTGCGCGCCGCTGCCCTCGACGAGCGCGACCGCGCGCCGTTCCGGACGAGGCGGCTTCGCCTTCGTCTTCAGCGGCAGCTCCTCGGCGCGGCCAGCCAAGCGCCCGGCGCAGTGCTCAAGCACCGGGCAGGTCAAGCATTGCGGCGCACGCGGCGTACAAACCGTTGCGCCAAGCTCCATCAGCGCTTGGTTAAAGTCCCCCGCTTCTCCAGCGGGAATCAGCTCCTGCGCCAAACGTTCTATGCTGATGCGCGTGCTCGCTTTGGCGATATCCTCCTCCAATAGAAAATAGCGCGACAAAACACGCATGACATTGCCATCCACAGCCGGCTCAGGTTGATTATAAGCGATGCTGAGAATAGCGCCCGCAGTATAAGGACCCACCCCTTTTAATGCAGAAATATCCGCTTTAGCACTCGGTACAATGCCATTATACTGCTCATGTACTTCACGTACCGCCGATTGTAAATTACGTGCGCGCGAATAATAGCCAAGTCCTTCCCAAGCTTTCAAGACTTCTTCCTCCGGCGCATGCGATAATGCGGCAACCGTGGGGAATTTCTCAATAAAACGATGGAAATACGGAATCACCGTGTCCACCCTTGTTTGCTGAAGCATGATTTCCGAAACCCAGATATAATAAGGATTTTTATTACGCCGCCAAGGTAAATCACGTTTACTCCGCCCATACCATTGCAGCAGCTCCGCGGAAAAAAATTGCTTTTGCAGGATGTCCTCCACTACGTGTTCCTTCCTTCTGCATCTAATTTTGCTTCTATAATTATAGCACGAAGTTTATTTTTGTATTGACTTGCTCAGCGATCGTACTATTCAGCTTCGGCAGTGGGTACATTTTTTGGCGCCGCGTTTTCGATTATTGTAGTTTACGCGCAGGAGCGCTGCCCAGTAAAGTCGGTCTTGTCTCCGGCTTATTTTTCGGCTTAGCTTTCGGCCTTGGAGGACTATCCCATTTTGGGGTCGATTCTTTCTATATAGATCAAACCCAAATCCGTTTTCTATCGTTTATTTAGAGTAGATATAAGATCTGTTATACATTTTATAAAGGGGAGATTTCGGATGAATAATAAAGCAGGCTGCTTATTAATCAGTTTGATCATTGTTGTAACACTGACTGCATGCGGGAGCAGCAATACCGCGGGGGAAACCATTTATACTCCTTTAACAGCTAGTCCAAGCGCATCAGCTACTCCTGCAAGTAAAGCTGCAGCAAGTCCTGCTCTGAGCCCACAGCCTTCTGCTGTTGCAACAGTGGCCAGCAGCCCTTCTCCCGTTCCAAGCCCAACTGCAACCGTTAAACCGCAGCAGAACGCAGTGGCGAGTCCAGCAGCTACAGCTGCACCCCTCGCCAATAACACCCAAGCGGAAGCCCTTTTCAAACAAAACTGTATCAGCTGCCATGGAGTAGACTTGGAAGGAAAAATCGGACCCAATTTACAAAAGGTAGGAGAGAGGCTGACCCCGGAAAAAATTATCAATCAAATAAATAAGGGCGGCAGTGTAATGCCGCCATTCAGCGATATATTGAAAGACGATGAAATCAATGCTTTGGCTGCGTGGTTGTCTGCGAAAAAATAAAATGCGAAGCTTGGGCTGCTAACCTAACAGATCATAACCCTGCCTGCAAATCTAGCGGATAGGGTTATTTTTCTAACTGTTCCACAATCGCATAGGCAGCAGCAGTCGTTTCGGTATGCGTGATGCTTAAATGAATCCGCAATGAATTTGTTGCAAAGCCTAGTCTGCTCAAAGCTTGCTGTGAAATAGTGCTTAGTGGCTTTCCAAACGAATCCGGCAAAATTTCTATATCTTGAAATCCAATCATGGGACCAACTCCACAACCAAATGCTTTGACAATCGCTTCTTTAGCAGCAAAGCGCCCTGAAACAAACTCAGCGAGCCGAGCTTTTCGTGTCAGCGCCAATTGTCGTTCGGACGGAGTAAGAATACGCTGCAAAAAACGCTCTGCAGTTGCAGCGGCGAGTATTTTTTGGGTTCTCTTGATTTCCAATAAATCCATACCTATTCCAAAAATAATTGCGAGTTCCTCCTTAAAATTAAGCATTGGCTTAATTGGCTTAATTTGTTTCATAGGTACTATTAAATTTTCTGAAGGAAACCTGATTTCGAAAGAATTTCCGAACTTTCTTTTCAGTTTACCTTATTTACGGTAAAATGCACACATACGACTATTTTACGTCAGCTTCACAATAACGAATTCACCCGACAAAGGAGATTATACATTATGGATTTACATAGGAAGCAGGAGCTGCTGCGCAAGGATCGGCAATATGTATGGCATCCTTTTACACAAATGAAGGACTATGCAGACATGGACCCGATTGTGATTGAGAAAGCGGAGGGCGTTTATCTATATGACGCCGATGGCCAACGATATTACGATACCAATTCCTCTTGGTGGGTCAATTTGCTTGGGCACTCACACCCCCGCATTAAACAGGCGATTGCTCGCCAATTGGAATGTATGGATCATGTGATGTTCAGCGGCTTGACGCATGCTCCGGGCATTGAGTTAGCTGAAAAACTAATAGAGATCACTCCGCAGGGTTTATCCAAGGTTTTCTATTCGGACAATGGCTCCACTTCCGTTGAGGTTGCGCTTAAAATGTCCTTTCAATATTGGCAGCAGACGGAGAGGAAGACGAAAAAGAAGTTTGTTTTCGTCGAGAACAGCTACCACGGCGACACACTCGGCGCCGTGAGCGTAGGCGGGGTAGACGAGTATCACTCCGTCTTCCGCCCGCTGCTCTTCTCGGCGCACGCAGTGCCATCGCCGAATGTTTGGGCCTGGCCGGATACGTCCGAGCAGGGGGCGCACGCGTGCGTGGCCCACTGCTTGGACGCCGTCCGGCGTCGGTTTGAATCATCGGCGAGCGAGATTGCTGCGCTGATCGTCGAGCCGATGATTCAAGCGGCAGGCGGGATGATCATGTATCCCGCCGCTTACTTGCGCGGATTGCGTGAGCTTTGCACGCAATTCGAAGTGCATTTGATCGCCGACGAAGTGGCGACCGGCTTTGGCCGGACAGGCCGAATGTTCGGCTGTGATCACGCAGGAATCACGCCGGATTTGATGTGCCTGTCCAAAGGAATAACCGCTGGCGTCATGCCGCTAGCCGCCACTTTGTGCACCGATGCAGTGTTCGATGCGTTTTACGATGACTACGAAACACTGAAAACCTTCACACACGGACACAGCTTCACAGGCAATCCGATTGCTACGGCGACGGCTTTGGAAACGATGCGCATTTTTGAGGATGAGCCTATTATGGAGCAGGTCCAAGAGAGCGCTGCTTACCTGCGCGAGCAGATGCAAGCATTCTCCGCGTTTACGCATGTCGATCAAATCCGCAGCCTTGGGATGATCGCCGCTTTTGAACTATTTGCCGACAAAGCGAACAAGCAGCGCTTCGATTTTAAAGAACGAATCGGCTTTAAAGCTTATCAGGCCGGCTTAAAGGAAGGTCTTTTCTTAAGGCCACTTGGCGATACGCTTTACTATTGGCTGCCGCTTTGCACAACCAAAGCCCAGATTGCGGATATTATTAAACGCACACAAAAAGTACTCCTCACTCTAGGAATGTAATTTTGTATGTATTCATTGGAACCCGCCAAATAGCTAGACAACTGCAAAAGTGCAGCTACATTCGGTCAAAAATGGATTTTAGAGCCTGCTAACTGCAAAAATACAGGTAGATTTGCTGATGGGAGATCATTTTAACGAATATGGAGTCAACCAACTGTATTTTTGCAGGTAATCCGCTGGATATTGCGATAATCGAGCAATTAAGCTGTACTTTTGCAGTTGGCAACTGGTAGCCCAGCAGTTAGCAATTGGCAGCTTGCAGTTGGCAACTGGCAATTGGCAATTGGCAGTTGCCAACTTGTCAGCTCGGCATTCGACGGGCGGTTTTGTCTGCCTTCCATTTCTATATTGCTTTCGTTAGACGAAAAAGCCACAAGCCCGCAAAATTGCGAATTTGCAGCTTTTTAAGCTTGCCAAAACACTTATCTTTTAAATAAGTCCAAATAACACGAAATACGATCAGCCTTTTTATCGACGCCGATGCTGCGGATAGAAGTTAATGGAATAAAATGAATGGTCCCGTCAGGCCTTTGATCGGTAAAGGCCAAAACATGATACGCTTTATCGAAGGATGTAATCGTTCCTAGCAGTTCGTTTTCGCCAGAACCAATCGATACTTCTGTTTGGTCCGCCAATAAATGTTCAATAAGATCATAAAACGTTTGCGCCATAATGTCATGTCTCCTTTAAATTCCTGGGATCGAAGCTCGTTTATGCTCCGTTTTCAAAAACTGCTTTTCAAGCTTCTCGCGGACTAAAGGGTCAATCTCTTTGCCCTCTAGGTAGGAGCTGTTGTCATCATACGTAATCCCCAGCTCATTCTCGTCCGTCTGACCTTCCCACAATCCGGCGGTAGGCGCTTTATCCAGAATACTTTGCGGTACGCCAATTTTTGCAGCTATCTGGCGCACTTGACGTTTATTTAATGTGCTTAACGGAGTAATATCTACAGCTCCATCACCATACTTTGTAAAAAAGCCAGTAATGGCTTCCGAAGCATGATCGGTTCCTACGACCAGCAAGTTAAGCTCAAAAGCGATTGCATATTGTACAACCATACGAGTTCTTGCCTTGATATTACCTTTTCCACTGCGACTGAGGTGTTTATGCACGCCAATATGCTTTAAGCCATATTCCGCCTCAAGTGAAATTTCGTCGACGGCTTCTTCGATATTCGTCTCCATTTGATGCTTCACCTGGAAAGCTCTTGCCACGGCATAGCTGTGCTCAATATCCTCCTGAACGCCATAGGGTTGGAATACGCCGACCGTCATGTATTCCTTACCCTTTTCCTGTGTAAGCTCGTCTGTCGCCATTTGGCACAAACCCGTTGCTACTGCACTATCGATCCCGCCGCTTATCGCAATCAGCAGTCCTTTAACCTCCGATTTCAATATATACGCTTTTAGAAAATCAATGCGCTTCCGAATCTCACGATCCACATCAATTTGCGGCTGAACGCCCAATTTGGCGATAATATCCTGTTGTAAGCTCATGGCTTCCTTCCTTCCATATAATAAACCGGCTATTTTGTGAAAAATGTACCATCTTTTTAAGGGTGTGTCAAAGCTTCCACAATAAAAAATCCCGCTCCCAGAGAAAGGGATACGGGATTTTATCTAAGCTATATGGCTCATACCGGACTCATGCTCTTGACCTTCTACTTTCTTTTCCAAACGAGCATTCCCAACGGTAACCGAGATCAGTACACCGACGATAGCGATAATCAAGGATACAATAAACCCTTTATTGATCGCAGTACCTAGCGCATTACGCACAAAATCAGCAATTTCCGGTGGTAATTTACTTGCAGCATGCATTAAATTTTCCGATTTGGTCAAGCCTGCGATTTGATCCGTAGGAATACCCAGCTTCGCTGCACCTTCGATAATGATATTTTTCAAATCGCTGTTAACGATAACCGCCATAATGGATGCACCCATTACACCACCCATGCTCCGCCAAAAGCCTACTATAGAGGAACTGACGCCGATATATTTCTTGTCAACGCTTGTAGCAACCGCGGTCTGAGCAACACTCATCATCGGACCGATTACCGCGACGCCAAGGACAATCATCAAACCAATCATATAAATACTTTTCATATCATGCGGTAAATTCATTAGCACAATGGAAGTACCTATGCCTAAAATCATTGAGAACAGCATCACTGTACGGAACGCCAATTTGGCGCCTAGCATCCCGAAGCCGATCGCTCCGACTATTAACGAAGCCATCATCGGTGTAAGTATGCCGTTCGAATTCGCATTCCCCAGGACGACAACGGAATATATCGGCAAATACGTAATCGCTGAGAACATCAATACACCCTGACAGAAGCAAACCACACTTGTGCCAACAACGACCTTATTTTTGAAAATGTTCAATGGAAGCACAGGTTCTTCCGCTCTTCGTTCTACGGCAATAAAGCTGGCTGTTCCAACTGCTCCTAACAAGAACATGCCAATGATTTGCCAAGAATCCCACGCATACGATTTACCACCCCATTCAAGCGCAAGTAAAATGGATACGATGGAAATGATCAGAAGCCCGGTCCCTAGATAATCGATCTTCGGTTTTTTATCCGATTTCGATTCTTTCAATGCGAAAAGCAGCACGAGGAACGAAGCAATACCAATCGGCAAATTGACGTAAAAGCACCAGCGCCAGCTCATATTCTCAGCAATAAAGGTTCCAATCTGCGGGCCTGCTACGGAAGATAATCCAAAAACTGCGCCCATCACACCAGATAGCTTAGCAGCCTGCTTTGGATCGGCAAAAATCGTAAAAATAATCGTAAAGCTAATCGGAAAAATTGCGCCGGAGCCTATCCCTTGAATGACACGAAAAAGAATCAATTCATTCATATTTGTTGCTGCACCGCATAGCCCAGATCCAATCAGAAACAGAGCTATCCCAATCAAATAAAACCGTTTACGCCCAAACAAATCGGACATTTTACCAAAAACAAGCATCGTACTTGTTGAAGCAAGCATGTATGCGGTAAACACCCAAGTTAATTTATCAAAACCATTAATATCTTCGATTACCTTCGTCATACACGCGGATACGATCGTATTATCCAACGATGACATTAATAAACCGAGCGCCATCGATAGGATGATTAATCCCGTTCTTTGTTTTGCTTTCCCCATTTTTAATCTCCTTGCTCCTCAGTGGTTTTATTTAGCTTTTGCAGATTTGACATACCTTCTCGCAGCACTTTTATATTGGCGCGTTCACCTTCAATTCCTATCTGCATACAAATGCGTTGTGTCGGACTAAGCATTTTTTTGCTTTCGTACTGTATGAAATCTTTCTGCAATACCTCTAGTTTCTTTTCAGTTCCCTCAATAGCTTCCTGCAACCACTTCAGAATTACGTCAAGCTCAACAAATTCCCCAAAAAACAATCGCATCAGAAAATCAGAATGATGCGGCTGTTTCTCGATTGCACTATGCAGATAGACCAAGAATTGTTCTTTTCCCTTTTCTGTTATTGTATATATATTTGTGCTTGGGCGATTTTCTTGGGGTATGTTCTCTTTGGTAATGTAGCCAAGCTGCTCCATCTTGCGAAGAGTGGGATATATCGTACCGAAGCTCGCGTCAAAAAAGAATGAAAACACGGCTTCAAAATAATGCTTGATCTTATATCCCGAATAAGGGCGCTTGTGCAGCATTCCAAGAATAACATCCTGCGTATTCAAATCTACCTTCTCCTTTCTATCCTCCTACTTATGGAAATAATATATCAGACTGATATATATCGCGTCAATATACTTTACAAAATTTTCATAGCAATTAAATACACAAAAAAAGCCCAGCTAGGCTGGGCCTCAAGATGTTGAATCTTTTTAATTTATAAGTTGCTGTCGTCTTGAAAAGACGGATTATCCGTTTATCCTTGTTGACAAAAGTTGTCGAAGGCACCGGTTAAATCAGCTGCAATCATCTCAGCAGAGCGATCTTCGATTTGATGACGTTGAATAAAATGTACCAGCTTGCCATCCTTAAACAAAGCAATGGACGGCGATGACGGCGGATAAGGCGCCAAATATTCACGCGCTTTGGCAGTTGCTTCTTTATCTTGACCAGCAAAGACCGTAAACAAATGATCCGGCTTTATTTCATTTTGTAGTGCTTTCGCTACACCAGGTCTGCATTGACCCGCTGCGCAGCCACATACAGAATTAATTACTAAAAGAGCTGTACCTTGTACAGATTCAATTTCAGAAACAACTTCATCAGGCGTCCTTAATTCTTGAATACCCAAACGGGTAAGATCGTCCCTCATCGGTTGTACCATATCCTTCATATACGCATCAAACGACATTGCCATGATATCTTCACTCCCCAACCTAAGTTTTTAAACTAATATGTTGCTTAAGTCATATTATACATCCGTTGAGGGTGAATGCAAAGTCCCTTCATTTTGATTGATCTTTTTCGGGCTCTTCCCTTTTCTCTCCACCTAGTTCATCTGGCCTTAAACCGTATGGATAAGCAACATTTTTATCAGGATGCATAAAGATCCCACTCTGAGGAGCAATTCCCCGCTCAAAATAATCGCGGTTTTCATCCGATTGAAAACCGATATCCTTGAAAGGGTGTACCCATTGGTCTCCGGCCATTACACTAGGATCCGTATTTTCTGTCCATTGCTCCAACGGCGACTGTGCAGACTCATAATCATGATCGCCAATAACCACGCCAAATTGATTGGTAAATGCTTTTTCGGGACCGCGGCCCTGTCTAAATCGGGGTAAGAAGTTAATTTCAAAAGGGTCTAAATCTTCTATTGTGTCTAACGTCTCTTTTGTAATCTCCTGCTCTTCATTTCCCATCTAAATTACACCTCCTTAGACTGAAGGACGATTCGGTCCATCTAACTTTTTATCGACAAATCCAACAGTATCTTCACCTTGAGTTACTTTTTCGGCAGTGTTTTTTGCGGACTCCAGCTTTTCATTGGCTATTTCTTGATTATTTTGCTCCGGCGAGTTTATGATTTCATTTTCCATATCAACACGCTCCCTTCTCTCTTTAGGATGCGCAATGAAGCTGTAATCTATGAATGCAACCACCTTCGCGGAAAACATGCCGAATATCACTAACAATGCATAACCCACTTGTTCCGTCGATAAAATCGCCCCTTCGCTTACTTTCGATGCCGCAAACAAAGTAATGAACAGCATCCCGATACCAAAAAATATGGCAAACCGAGACAGCATCATTCCCGATCCCAGTTCTACTTGACTACGCAATAAAATAACCAAGCAAACGATTGCTGCAAGTAAAACATAGACATTGAGCGGATGAAAATGCAGCGAACTCCCATTATCCATCTTGATTCCCCAAGGCAGACTTGTGACGCCACCGAAACGCCAACCCATCAATTGATAAGCCATAACGGATGAGAGCATGCCCATAGGGATTAAATCACCCAATACCTGTATGGAAAAATTACGATTTCGCATGGAATAAAATACAACTATTACGGCAACTATACAACCAAAATACATCTCCTGTTGTCCGCCTGAATACATGAACAAACCTAAAGGATGCTTCCACAGTATACTGAAATCTGAAAGAATCACTCCGAATTTCCATACAAGTAAAAAAACTAACAGTCCTGTTCCAATAACAGATGTTATGTCTTCTCTGCGTGCTTTATTTCCACGAAGATAAAAAGAAATAAACCCATATCCTGCTAAAATGCAAACAATCCAACTTAACATGGACCATTGCAAATTAAAAGGTCCTACATGAAAATCATTTGGCACATGCATTCCCCCTATGGTAAGTTATTATAACAGACAATGAGATTGCAATAAAAATTAGGAGTTAAAAAAATGACGTATGACATCATTATCGTGGGCGCTGGTTCTTCCGGGTTAATGGCTAGTATAGCTGCAAGTTCACATGGCGCAAAAGTTCTCCTGTTAGACAAAGGCGATAAATTGGGAAGAAAACTTGGTATTTCAGGTGGTGGACGCTGTAATGTAACGAATGCTAAAGAACTGGATGACTTAATAAAACATATCCCAGGGAACGGTCGTTACTTGTATAGCTCTTTCGCTAATTTTAACAATAAAGATATCATTGCTTTTTTTGAGGGTCTAGGGATCCAGCTTAAGGAGGAAG
Organism: Bacilli bacterium; assembly: GCA_028287395.1. Classification (GTDB taxonomy): domain Bacteria; phylum Bacillota; class Bacilli; order Paenibacillales; family NBRC-103111; genus Paenibacillus_AC. The sequence continues at coordinate 9,254 of JAQBPR010000164.1, read as the reverse complement.
ATAACGGCAGAATGTTCCCTGTAAGTGATAAGGCAAAAAGCGTGGTGGATGCGCTTGTTAATAAAGTACGGGATCAAGGCGTACATATTAGAACGAATAGTCCGGTTAAAGAAGTACTTTACCAAGACGGGAATACGATGGGTGTGTTATTGCGATCCGGCGAAGTGATTGAAAGTAGAAATGTAATTGTTGCTGTCGGCGGGAAATCCGTACCTCAAACGGGTTCGGAAGGCGATGGCTATGCATGGGCGATAAAAGCAGGACATTCCATATCTGAGCTTTATCCAACAGAAGTTCCCCTAACCTCCAACGATACTTTTATCCGTAATAAGGAATTTCAAGGCTTGTCATTAAGAAACATTAGTTTAACCGTATGGAATCCTAAAGGGAAAAAGATCATTGAACATGCTGGAGATATGATTTTTACGCACTTTGGCCTATCCGGACCAACCGCCTTAAGATGCAGTCAGTTTGTAGTTAAGCTATTGAAACAATTTAATGAGCCTTCTGTTTTAATCACCATCGATATGTTTCCTCATAAATCGCAAGATGAAATTTATAAGGAAACCCTTGAATGTTCAAAAAAAGAGCCTAGAAAAGCGGTTAAGAATGTTTTAAAGGGATTATTAGCTGAACGTATCCTGCCCCAATTATTAAGCAGATCTGGTTTAAAAGAGAACATTACTTATGACAACATACCTAAGCAGCCTTGGATGGAATTAGCAAAATTAATCAAGGCATTCCCTGTTAACATTAATGGAACTCTTTCCATTGAAGAAGCTTTCGTAACAGGCGGCGGTATTCATTTAAATGAAATCGATCCCAAGACCATGCGATCAAAGCTGGTAAATGGTTTGTTCTTTTGCGGAGAAATACTTGATATTCATGGCTACACAGGTGGGTACAATATTACTGCCGCTTTCTCGACGGGATATACGGCAGGAATGAGCGCTGCAGAAGGTTAAAACCGTATTCCCGCTGGGAAATGATCATAACCATCCGCAGATGGGTCCATCTTATCCCCATCCAAAACATCTTCGTTTACATCCTCTGTGATAATATGTGCCGGAATCGCAATGCTATCGATCCCATAAGCCGAGGTATAAACGTCTAATTCCTTATGGCCTTCATTAAGCTCAACCAATACTCCCCCATGGGCTTGAGTAATTTCTAATGCTGAAGCTAAATCACATTGTTCTACATCTAACCGTAATGTGGGCAAATGCTCCGAGTGATCATGTGTAAGCCAATCCACCTTATATTCCAATTCTTGTAGCGTATCAAATGCCTGAAATGCTGCTCTTCGGTCAGTGAATTGAAAGTATATAGGTATTCCACTCATCAGTTTGTTCCTCTCTGGATGCGAATTTATTTACCCATAGAGTTACCTTATGTACAAGAACTCATACCGAAAAGTCTAAATTGGCAGCGTTACAGAAAACTCGGCCCCACATTCCGGCAAATTACGCACATGAATCTCACCTTCATAAGCTTTAATAATGGACTGACAGATGGACAAACCTAAACCTGTTCCTTCCAATTTGGTCGTAAAGAAAGGTGTGAATAAATGCTCCATCTTATCCTCAGGTATTCCTGTACCCGTATCCTGGAACTGGATAACCGCTTCTCCCGCTTCCTCCGATAAAATAATATCAATGCGCCCACTTTCTGAAACCGCTTCAAATGCATTGCGCAGCAAATTCATGAAAACTTGCTGCAGCTTCTCTTCCGAACCCATGACCACAGGATTTTTTATCAGATGAAGACGTATTTGAATATTGCTTTTCAACGCATCGGGTTCCATTAATACGACTAATCGTTCCAATAATCCATCTAAATGCACCAGTTCCCAGGATTCTGCATCTGCTGTATGTGATTTGGAGAGAACGAGAACCTCACGTAATAATGTATCAATACGGCTAATTTCGGATCGAATAATTTTATAATATCCCGAATAAGTTCCTCTCAACTCATTCTTCTCAATTAATTGGACAAAGCCTTGGATGGAAGTAAGTGGGTTGCGGATATCATGAGCAATGGAAGCGGCGATTTGTCCTATTGTGGCTAGATGCTGCTGCTGCCCCATTCTTTCAAAGTTCTGATCCCGCTCCAATTTACGAATTCGATTCATATTATCACGATAAATCAGACAAATTTTGTGTAATGCAATGACAATGAAAAATACAAATATAACACCAAGCGCAAACTGTATGGTTGAAGTACTTACAAATGAAGAAATTTTAATAAAAAAAATCGTTTGGAAAACAACATAGCATGCGAATACAAGCCAAATTAAAAGGGGCGTTAAATAAAAGGTTGAAACCACAATCACAACAATCATATGTAAATCAGGGATCAGCATATTAGGACAAACTTCTTTCAAATACATGGTGCAGCTTATTAAACTGAGCAATAAAAAATACCGCGGATATTTAATTAATTTATGCCATAAATAACGCTGCAGCAAATATAAAATGAGCCCAACGAAAAGTATAAGGGAACCTGCTATAAGATATCCCTCACCACCTATTATGCCAACTAACATCCAACCAACGATCAAATGTATCGATAATCCGATTAAAAGTATCTTATCTGAATTATCTAACCTTATGACTTGCTGCATGATGAGCCTCCTCGTGGTTAAAAAAAGGCCTTAACTTCAGCAAAAGAAGTCAGGCCCTTAAACTCTGCATATTATCTAATAGTAAGGCACGTTAAATATTGTAACATAATCGCCACACTAAATAAAGGGAAATTATCCCATAGTTAGATTATGCAACTTAAATATAGCTGATAGCTTCTTTTTTTGCTGTTGGAGCGACCTCTGGGTTGTAATAAAGTCCCAATAATTCGACAAGATCGCTATCAAACATTTAATGAGATGCTTTCCCAACAGAGTCCTAGTGGATAGCCAGTGCCATCCAAGTTCTCATGATGCTGTAAAATCGCTTCTTCATCCACCAAACCATCCTGAATAAAGGATTTAAGCAGCTCTACACTATAAAAAGGATGATTGAGAAAGTCCGTTTTATTCTGCTGCATTTTACCGACATCCTGTAGCAATGCTGATCGATAAATAACTTCTTGTTCCTCTTCAGTCAAATTTAGCCCTTTAGAAAGCTCCAAGCTGAAATAAGCAGTACGAACCGTTTGCATATATAAATGAACGTCATAGGACCTTAATCTTCTTAGTAAAAACAATACTGTCGGATCCTGCTTACAAAAATTCATTGCATAGCTTACGATTTCTTTTATTAATTGTTATTGTAGATGTATTTAAATAAGTTGATGCTGTCTCTTCCATCTATAAAATTTGGCGATAGGATGAAGGCCGTCAAATGCTGTGTTCTCCTGTCATTTTAACACAATTTTCAAATACTACGATATAAAAAGAAAAACCAAGCAAATTTCGCTTGGTTTTTAGAAAAATATATGAAAAATGAGAAAGGCTATCAAAGTAGAGATCGGTATGGTAACCACCCACGTTAAAACCATTTTTCCAACAATACCCCAATTAATCGATTTAGGTCGCAATGCCGTTCCTGTACCAATAATCGCAGATGTGATGACGTGTGTAGTCGATAAGGGCATTCCAAAAGCGGAAGCTGTCTGCAAAACCGTTGTTGCCGTTAAATCAGCGGTAAACCCATTCATCGGTTCTATTTTAATGATTTTCCTGCCAATCGTTTTAATAATACGCCATCCACCTACTGAAGTGCCTAATGCCATGGCCAAAGCCGCAGCGAATTTTACCCATAAAGGGATAAATTGAGTATTGGTCTCATATCCGCCAATAACAAGAGCAAACACTATAATTCCCATCGCCTTTTGCGCATCATTGGTTCCATGAGAAAAAGCCTGAGCCCCTGCAGAAAAAATTTGCAGCGTACGAAAACCGCGGTTAAATTTGCTCGGCGAGCCATTTCCTAGCATAAATACAATTCCCTTAATCACATACATCAGCAGAAATCCAACAGCGAAAGCAATAAATGGGGAAAGCACCAAAACTTCAACAATCTTATTGAATCCGCCCCAATTAACAGCCTGCATACCGGCTCCAGCAATAACAGCACCTGCCATCGAGCCAATCAGCGTGTGTGAAGAAGAGGAAGGAATTCCAAAATACCATGTAATTAAATTCCATAATATTGCCGAAATTAATGCAGCCATTACGATATGCATACCAATGGACTGCATTCCAGCAGATTGGCTCAATTTAAGTGGATCAGCAATACCGTTCCCAATATTTTTGGCTACCTTATCGAATATGACTGCCCCAAAAAAATTAAGTATGGCGGCATAAATAACAGCAACTTTAGGTGTTAAGGCTTTGGTAGATACAGCTGTAGCGATTGCGTTTGCTGTATCGTGAAAGCCGTTAATAAAATCAAATAAGAGCGCCAATATAACGATGATAATTATGGTGAACAGCATGAGGAGCCTCCTGATTTTACAAAATCTTAACAAAAATGAGCCATAAAAAATCATATCATACTTCTCAGCAAAAGTCGTATGCAAATATGAGTTTTTTTCGACTATTTCGTCAAATTTTTGCCCAGGAAGTTTTGAATCCGAAAGAGGCTACTTCCCTGTCCACATATCCATTACTAAAGCGGCGTCCTTGAACATCGAATAGGGAATATAACAATACCCCCGGTCTCCCCATTCTTCCCCCCAGCTGTTTCTAACGATAACAAAGCCTTGATTAGATTTAGTCCCTTGATCAGCATAACCAACAACCAACAAAGCATGCCCGCCCAGCAATTTTTCTTTTGTTTTCTTAGGCAAGGGTACTTTACCTGTTTGCGCAACCTGAGGCGATTCAAAGCTTTCATATATTTGTATTCCGATCACAACAGGTAATCCTTCGGCTAATGCAGCTTTTAAACTATACAAATCAGGTATACGGTGATACTCGTTAATTTTAAAATTGGAAGCATCCGTTTCAGCTTTTAGAGAAGGTTTATCTGCAAAATGGGTTGTATCATAGGGAAAGTCTATTTCAGGTGATACACCTATTTTTTGTAATACCTTTAATCCATCACGAATATAAGCACCTGAATCCTCCTGCGTATGACCCTCTAGTTTCCGTTCATGCCAATATAAGAATAAGCGAGAAAGCCTGGTTAATGCTTGTTTATCCAATAATAAAAGATATTCACGCAATCCGCTAGCAATGGCATTCGCTGTACAGCTTCCTAAATTTCCTTGATCCACGATCGGTGACATAAGCGGACGTAAATCGATTAATTTGGGCAACTCAATAGGTGCAGCGTAAATTAAACTCTTAAAATGATAATCGCGTAAATCACGTTTCTCTTTTTTTAAATTATACTTCCGCATGGACATACCACCATTCACCCTTATTGTTAATATACGGTAATAATAACATTATTAACAATCCGTGAATAGAGTGTGTTTTATAGATCATTCAGCGGCCCCTGTTTTAAGTATAATATCAAATGTCGATCCTTTACCTACAGTGCTTTGAATGGAAATGCTCCCTTGATGATTCTCAATTATTTTATAGCTTACCATCAAGCCCAATCCGGTTCCATTATCTTTGGTCGAATAAAACGGATCGCCTAGCTTAGGAATCTTATTCTCTGGAATCCCAACGCCTTGATCTGTAAAGCTAACCATTATGGCTCTTTCTTCAAGCAATTTTACTTTTACAATCAGATGTCCGCCTTGCGGCATAGCTTCAATCCCATTTTTAAGAATATTGATGAACACTTGCTTTAATTGATTTTGGACACAGTTGATCATCGGAATTTCATCAGTAAATTTCGTCACGATTTCTACATTATTCAGAGTCGCTTGCCCTTCCAGCAGCATAATCACATCCTGTAAAATCACTATGATATCCTTTTTCTCAAAATCAAGCTTTTGTGGACGAGCCAGGATGAGTAACTCACTGATGATCAACTCAATGCGCTCTAGTTCGGACGTCATGATCTGAATATAATTCTTTTTCTTCGTATCGGGCTCGAGTAATTTCGTGAATCCTTTCAATGCCGTTAACGGGTTGCGAATTTCATGAGCAATTCCAGCAGCTAATTGACCTACTACGGAAAGCATTTCAGACTTATGCAACAATTCTAAGGTATGTTTCTGCTTTGTTATGTCTTCGGAAATTTTGAGGAAGTGTGTAATCTCTCCTTCTTGATTTGTAATGGGCAAAAGAGAAGCCAATTCAATAAAGCTGATGTCATTTTTCCCTTTATTTATTAACTCTCCATTCCATTTTTTCTCAACAGACGCTTGATTCCAGATTTCACGTATTTGTTCGGAAGAAAGGTTATCTGAGAAAAGTTCAAGTGTTGTGTCTACTAAATCTTCTAGCGTATAGCCTGTTATTTCCGTATATTTGGTGTTGATATATTTAATTTTTCGCTCTGTATCTGTAATAACAATACATCCCGGACTTTGTTGAATAGCATAAGATAAGACAAGAAGATCTTCACTTGCCTGTTTTAATTCAGTAATATCAATTAAATTGAGTACAATGCCATCATTGAGACTTTCTAACGTACAATAAGGTGTAATTTTAAGATTATACCACCTGCCATTCTTACTTTGAACTTCTTTTTCCATAGGCATGGCTGTATGAAGCACCTTTTTGGCATCCGATATCAAATGCTCATATTTTAAATGATGCGAAATATCATCAAGCGGTCGTCCAATATCCAATTCGATTAAATTAATTTCTTCCGTAATGGCAGGTGTAAATTTACGAATATTCATTTTCACATCGAGGAAAAGTGTTGCACTATTCGAACTAATCAAAAAATTGGACATATCCGTATTTACTTGGGTCAGCTCTTGAATTTTATATTGATACTCATTGTTAACAACCATTAATTCTTCATTCACAGATTGGAGTTCTTCATTGGTGCTCTGTAATTCCTCATTGGCAACAATCAATTCTTCATTAGCGGCTTGAAATTCTTCATTCGAAGTTTCTAACTCTTCAATTGTGGTCTGAAGCGATTCCTTCGCCTGTAACAATTCTTGCTCCAAATCCTTAATATGTTGATTGACGTTATGATCCATATGAAAAAATAACTGGTTCTGATCCTCTTCGAAATTAAATTCAACGTTTCTAATTTCCGCCGCTTCTTCGAATAAAATAATCATCAATTTGTCATTCGTAGAATTCACAGCAAATGGTTTGGCAATCAAATTAATCGTCCGCAGTCGATCTGCATTTTTAAACAAAAAATCTTGATATCTAATCTCTTTATTTTCTTTTCGTGCTTTATGCAACGCCGTCCGGATAGCGACTGAAAGCTGTTCCGGAACCATTTTAAATAAACTGTGGCTTGGTTTTCCCTTGGAAATAATCAAGTACTGGCTTGCATTTCCGCTAATATGGATAATCTCATTATTTTCATCGATAATGATGCTAGAAGGTACATACTCTTCAATCAATTTCGCGTAAATGTGGTCTAATTTAATCATTCGACCCGTTTCTTTTAACCGGGCATTCACTTTATTTCGATGATTTAATTTTTTCTCATTCAGTTTTTCAGTGATACCAAAAGAATTCGTCGACAACCAATGATTGATTTCTTTGTACTGATATATATTCCATTTACTATCCAAGGAGCTAAACAAATGGTTTAGCTTCCCTAATGTTTCACTTGGGCCTAAGAATAAAAAAGCATCCGGCTTTAAAGCAAAATGGAAAAGTGAAATGACTTTCTGCTGCATTTCCGGCTGCAAATAAATCAACATATTGCGACAAGTGACCAAATCAAGTTGAATGAAAGGTGGATCCTTCAGAATATTGTGTTGGGCAAAGACCACCATCTGCCGGATTTCCTTATTGATTTGATATTCATTACCTACCTGAACGAAATACGTTCTCAATTGCTCGGGTGTAACACTTTTAGCTATGGTTTGAGGATAACTCCCTTTGCTGGCATATTGGATGGATTCCTTATCCAAATCGGTCGCAAATATTTTAACATTATATTCTTCTTTCGTATCTTGCATATATTGTTTGAATAGGATCGCTAATGAATATACTTCTTCACCGGTCGAGCATCCGGCTACCCAAACTCTAATTTGTTTTTCAAACGCCCTTTGCTCAAAAATAACAGGAAACGCTTTTTCAGAAATACTATGAAATGCATCTATATCGCGAAAAAAGTGTGTTACACCAATTAACAAATCCTTTTGCAAAGCGCTAACTTCGCTCGGATGATCCACTAAATAGCGATTATATTCATGTAAAGATTCAATCCCTTGCTTTCCCATTCGTCTTTGAATTCTTCGCAAAATACTGGTTTGCTTATAATAGCTAAAATCTACACCTGTAGCTTGCTTTAAGATGGTAAATAAAGTGTTCCGCTCTTCCTCGATTGATTCTTTGGAATGGTTCGTATGAAATTTAATATATTCGAGAATATGCCAGGGCATTTCCTGAGGCGAAAGAATGTTTTCTGAATTATTATCTAAGCTTTCATCTTCTGTTTTTATTATTGATTTTGATAGCTGCGACGCTTCAACCATCGCAATCCCATTGACTTGATTGATGGTCTCTATGCCAAGAATGCCATCATTGCCTTCACCCGAAAGCAGCACACCAATGGTGCGATTGCCAAAGCTTTCAGCAAGCGAGCATAAAAATCGATCTGCTGACTTCGATTGATCGGCTTTCGGATCCGAATCTATTAGAAACAGCTTTCCTGATCGTATCATGAATTCTTTTTGCGGTGGCAATAAATAAACACAATTCGCTACGATATCCATTTTGTCCAGTGCACGAAAAGTTTTCATCGGGGTAAATTTTTCAATAATTTCTAATGGAAGTGCTGCATATTTAGCAGTACTATGCTGCGAAATTACAAAAGCAAGCCCACTAGTAGGAATCATATGGTTAAAAAATTGCTCCAATACCTCCAGTTTCGCTGGTGAAGCAGCAATCCCAACAACTGTGAATACATCATTTAGCTGCAATGCGTTGAAGTTCTCGTCAGATGGTTCCTCTTCATATTTCATATGTGCTATTCACCTTTTCCGTTGTCTTGCTCATATATCCTCACCTTTTATTTCGACAGAACATGCTGATAACCTGCATTTTTAGTGAAAAAGTAACTTAGTTTGGATGATATTCGAATAGCATCCAAATACCAAGTAACCCTAAGACGATACCTGCAATTTTTTCCGACCATTCACCCAAAAATGGTTTTAATTTAGCTCCGTATGTAAGACCCAGAAAGGTAAATATAAATGCTTGGAGACCA
>JAQBPR010000146.1 GCA_028287395.1 Bacilli bacterium | reverse complement strand
TTCTGAGTAGTAAGCTAGTTTTTCGGGGTTATAGTTTACGTTGTTCATGGGCTTGTCCTCCTTAATCCTTAATTTCATGAATCAATTCCTGTAAATCCTTTATTAATAGCTCAGCTTCGGGTATAGAGAATTGACTCTTGATGCTTGACGTGTCCGTTTCGATGCTGATTTCTAATATTTCTGAATCGCTACGTCTGTCATATAACGTTTTGGCATATTGAGAGGTTAATTTTACTTTCATCACGCCACATCCATTCTCAGCAAGTCGCCCATGTAATTCCGTGTATCCTCAGCCAGAGCCTTGATCTTCGTTGCTTCCTGTAAAGCAATATCCAAGTCAACCAAGTTATAACCACCGTTTGTTTTAACGGATTCGATTAAATCAGCGATGCGGATAATTTCATTGATTGCGAATAGGCCGTACTGTTGGTTTGTCATTTAAATTCCCCCATTATCAATTCTCTTGCCGACTTCAATTGCTTACTTAAATCGTTATTTTTAAAACTCAATTCTGCATTAGCTGATAAATAATTTAATTCAGCTTGCTTGAGTCGATTTACTTCGTCTATCAAAGCGATTCCATATCCCATTGTTAAAGTTGGGAGTATTCCAAATCCGCGTGTAAAGTGACGTTTGTATTCCTGTAGTTCTTCCTCTGTTAAAACACCCTTGTCGGCTACCGTTTCACTAAGCTGTTCGTTCGACTCGAAGGCGCTTTGCGCAATGTCAAAACCTGTAAGCCTTCCAGCTTGGCACTTTACACATACACACTGTTTCCAAGGTAATCCGTCTACATAAGCCATTCGGTAATACATTTGATGTTCGTCGCAATATGGTGGCATTTTATCCAACCTCCTGTAAGAGTCCTATATTCTTTAAATGGGATAAAACGTGAAAGTTATCTACAAAAGCTTCACCGTCATACTTGCAGTATGCAAAGCTGCTTACTACAAGCTCTCCACAGCCACAAGAGCAATATTTGGTAGAGGGGGATACAATTGTAATGGGGTATCCAGTGCGCTCGGCACGATCTATTGCAGGATGGTTCATTTTTCTTTCCTCCCTATGATTGGCTTTCTAGGATAACGGGTGCTGTGGGGAATAAGTTGGACAGGTTGTACTTTTGGTATCACAATGAACCCTCCTCTAGAAATTCTTCCAAATCGCTCGGATTAACATTTTCATCATTTTTTAAACTTGAAAGTGCTTCGTCTGCTGAATTTCCTAATGCCATCATTTCTCTAAACTGATAATTGATGTACGCCTTTCCATTCATGCTGATCATCCTCTCTAAAATGATTTATACGGCTTGCGATTATGCTGTCGGGCGTTGCCCTGCGGTCAGTCAAAATCTCGTTTGCCGCAATTAGTGCAATAATCGTAATCCGGTTCTGATCTGTGTTCTTCTCCATAAATAGGGCTATATGAGGTCGCCATCATTTCATCATCGTGCGGACAATTAAGCGGATTACGCGGAGAATCGGGATGCTTTTTACAATTTTTTTGATGTTCTAAACAACTCGATTTTTTAAAATAACGCCTATTGCAACACTCACATTTATAGGCTTTCTGATTTTCAAGAACAATCACTTTTCATTTCTCCTTTTCTTTTGTTTTTCTCCGTTTCGACCGAATGACCCAGCGTCAGCGGCAGCCGTACAAGGTAAGATATTTGCCATCCTTCGAGTAACTTATAAGTTTGGATAGGCTTGTCCATTAGGGGATCACTCCCCACTAGCTTTTTGAATAGGTTTGTAAGTTCCATTTGCAATAGCACGTTTCAATACCTTAGCGAGTAGTTCAGCAATGAATATTTCTGTTTCCCGTGAAAAAATTTTGTTTTCCATATTCGCATCACCCCGTACTATCGTATGAGGAGATTTAAGGGGTACAACCCTATTATTCATAAGTTTTCATCCTCCTATGAGATTGAATACACAATATGACAACTTTTTTATTTACTTTGTGATATGAATATGATATGAAGTTACTTGGCTTGCTTTTTCGGATACCAACCTCTGACGAAGTCTAGCGCCCGTTCATAATCTTTACGTGGTATTTTGTCGTACTTCGGTACGTTAAAGTGAGATTTTAAAGCTGAGTAGACTCCTTGAAAGCTCGATTGATAACCCATATGTTGAAGAACGCCACAACGATTCTTTACTTTCTCTTGAATCTCTGCCTTTTGGGTCTCTGTCAACCATATTTCGTTATCAACCACAAGCTTTAATTCTGTAATTGCTGAGGTTTGTTGTGCTTGATGCAGTTTAAGTTGAGCATTTTCCTCTTTAATCTGCTTAATGCCCTGTAATGCGTGGATAATGCCGTCTTCTATTGGGTGTTCAGGTGCGGTATAAGAACCTGTTTTGCGGATTGCCGGCAGAACTTCATGAGTTACCCAACGTTTAAATGCTTTTGCTTCGGGTTTGCGACTTCCAAGAATTAAAGAATACATACCGTACTCGTTTACAATTGCTTTGTTTGGGTTTCCATCGGTTCCATCATTTAAAATGAGGGTACTCTTTTCATCATCATCAAGCCTTGATAATGCTTGGCTAGTATTTCCGACTTCCAATATGTCGCATAAGTCTTTAGCCACTAGCCAAGGTTGATCTTCAATCATTACTGTACGAACTTGTGCGCCTTCATACATGAATATTTGAGTTAACATTTTCATCATCCTTTCAAGCTGATTTTTTGTTTTTGTTACCTTTTGTCAACTGTTGATCATAAGAACAAAACTGCTCTACTCTCAACTCTTTAAATGTAGAAAGCATTCCGAATATTACCTTGTTTCCTGCGTTACGTTTACCGTTTAGAACTCGGTTAAGCAAACTATGGGAAACTCCGATTGCATGTGAAAACTCGCTTTCCCCAAGTCCCTTAACCTTCATGAAACTTCTGATAAAGTCGATATCAACTGTTGGTTTCAATTTTATGACCTCCTTCTGTTTGTTACCTTTTGTCATTGCCTTATGTCAATATAATAGCATACATAAAACATTTGTCAACACTTTTTGTCAATTACTTATCTATAAGCATTGCCTATTGTCAACGATGGTATAAAATATACAAGAAGGGAGTTGAATAAGGTGGAATCTTTTGCACACCACTTAACAAAGATCAGGGAATCAAGAGGGTTTACCGTCAACCAACTGGCGATGTATTCGGGAATCAGTTCAGCTTCTATATCAAGATATGAATCAGGTGAAAGAAATCCAAAACCTGAAAGTGTTAAAAAGCTGTCTGAAGCTCTTAAATATTCGTATGAGGAATTAATGAAATTAGCCGGACACTTGGAAAAAAGCAAAGAAGACTACCCTATAGAAGAAACAAAATTGGACAAGGAAAGAAAAGACATGGTTGATCTCATTATTAATATCCAAGATCCGGTGAAGAAGCAACAAGCCATCGCATATTTAGAATTTTTAGCAAATTCTCCAACCGATGGAGTCAAAAAATGAGGTTAATTAATGAAGAAGGTAATATTAGTAGGAATTATGTTTATGATGTTTATGGGGGTTGTTAGTGCTTCTAGCATTAATGGGGATTTTGAAGGAAGTCCTGTAGTCACGCTTTTTAACAATGGATGGAATGTTCCAATTGATGATGTACCAGCTATTATTTATAAAAATAGAACGATGGTCCCTATTTATCTATTAAAGAAAATGGGGGCTACGGTAACGTGGGATTTAGATAAGTATTCGGTAGATATTCAATTTCCTAAGTCTGTAGAAACTGTAAAAGAAACTCCTCCTCCGATTAGTAACTCTGACATAATCAATAACGCAAAACTAGCTAATATGTTTAAATTAACACAAGATTTAGCCGATAGACTGAGAGATTACAGCAGTTATATAAGTTTATATTTTAGTGGCTATAATTCAAACAATCCAAACGCAATACCAGACAATGATTTAATTAACTATTTTTCATCAATAATTGATAACTACAATTTAATCTCAGATAAATTTAATTCCATTAAAACAGAATTAACGAGTCTAGATTTATCAAGTTTGCGATCGGCAATCCAGTCAGATTATGATTCGATAGATCAGTATAAACTAGCAAATACAGATATAATGACATGGAAAAATTATTATGTCAGCAATCAATTTGCAAAGGATCAGCAATATTTTGATAGCTATCTAAAAGAAAATACAGCCGGAAACAAACTAGCGAATCAAGCTTACAGTACTTCATCCTCAGGATACAATACTTATATTTTAAAAATCATTAACTGAAAAAAACGCCCGAAGGCGCTCACTCTATATAAATTACATTATGTAAGTAGTCTTTCAATTCCTTTAATTGTTCTCTAGTTAATTGCTCTATCATTTTTGAAATTTCTGTCCGTTTGTCATCTTCCATTGCACCATCTCCCGATTCATAGTTGCAGCCGTGTTCTCATTTTAGAACAAATGTTCGCAAAAATAAAGCTTTTTTTACAATGATCGACAAACTATATATGAAGGGTGAGCTATGGATCTCCGTATC
>JAQBPR010000137.1 GCA_028287395.1 Bacilli bacterium | reverse complement strand
TTAAAGTCAAAGATCACAGTTCAATCAGCTGAAAACAGGGTGTTAGCTCGATCTGAAACCATTCATTATCTTCATGTATCTGAGCTAGCCTTCTGGCCAGAGAGCAGGAAGAAAAAGCACCTTACATCACTATTCGCTGCATTTTCAAAAGAACCTGGCACTGTGGGTATTATCGAGTCCACCGCTAACGGCATTGATATGTTTAAAGAGATGTGGGACAGCGCAATTGCCAAGAAAAGCGATTATATCCCGTTGTTCTTTGCATGGTTTGAAATGCCCGATTACCGGATGCCGGTTCCAGAAGATTTTAAGTTAACCAAAACTGAAATAGAATTAAAAGAATTATTCCAAGTTGATGATGAACAACTCGAATGGCGCAGGTACACTATCCGTAATGACTTTGACGGGGATGAAAAAACATTCCGTCAAGAGTATCCTTGCACACCAGAAGAAGCTTTCATGATTACAGGCAGAACGGTATTTAATCAAGATAAGCTCGATGCAATGACACATCATACGAGCAAAGGATTGAAATACTCAGTCGTTATACCTGCAGCTATTGAAGGTCAAGGATATGATTGGTCACAAATTAAATTTGAAGAGGATGAGCGCGGCGAACTCGAAATATTTAATGATTTTGATCCTGATCGCGAATATTGCATAGGTGCAGACGTTGCAGAAGGTTTAGAAGGTGGGGATGCATCTGCAGCTTATATCATTGATGCGGAAACGGGGGAAGATGTAGCAGTATTACACGGTCAAATGGATCTAGACATCTACGCGAAACAATTGGATTATGTTGGCCGGATGTACGGAGGCGCTCTACTTGGACCAGAAACAAATAACGTAGGGCACAGCGTAATAAATACGCTACTCAACGTAACGTTCTATCCGAACCTATATTATCATGATTCCTACAACGCTGAAGCTGGTAAAAATGAAACTAAACCAGGTTGGCCAACTACAACAGTTACCAGACCGATATTAGTTGATACATTAATTGAAGGGATCAGAGAAGGCGCATGGCGTATTAATGATGCTAATTTAATCATGGAAATGAAAACATTCGTCAGAAATCGAGCTGGAAAACCACAAGCAATGGGCAAAGGAACGCTTGGAGGTTGCAAGGATGATAGGGTATTAGGATACGGAATTGCTCAACAAATGCGATTGCGTAGACCACCAAGTACTGGCCATATTATGACTCCGATGATCGGGGGCGTGGCTATAAAAAGAAATTAGGGGATTGGGTAGAGTGAAGACGTGGCAGATATTTTATTGTGAACTGAAAGCAGATGGTACGTGGTGGCACGGCAAACGCCCAATGAAAGTTTTATTTGATAAATCCAAAGCCGAAAGATATTTGAAATGGCTAAAGAGGAACGCTTCGAAAAATCAAGATTATATCATGGTTGAAACGTAAGGATCTTTCAGCAAACCACATCTCATCTTATATCATGACACCTATGATCGGAAGTGTAGCGATAAAAAGGTAGATTCAAGGGTAAAGAACCTGTTCAATTTCGAACAGGTTTTGATTTATTAAAATACGTCCATATAGTAAGGTGGATTTTCTTCGGGTTCTTCATCTAGTTGAATTTCATCTTTATTTGATTCTTCATTTAGGTTTTTATCTTTATCCGCTTCTTGAATTTCTTTTTCCAAAACGATGACCTCCCTTCAATGAGGATATGGACATTTTAACCTGTCTAATAAAGATTTATTCAGACACCTATGAAAGGTGGAGTAACAATAAAAAGAATGTGAATTGCGATGATCTTTCGTTTATATGCTTCTATGTTTATTGACAAAATATTCAAAGTTATATTAAATAGACATAGAAGTATTAAATGGGGGAGTTGGCAATAAGTGGCGAAGCCAAGAGTGTTTATCAGTTCTACATATTATGACTTGAGATATGTTCGTGAGGATGTTGCAAGAATGGTACAACCAAATTAACCTTAAAGGTTAATGTTTCAATATTTGATGAAAATGGTAATTTGAAACCATGGGATATTACAACATGGGATGAATCTTTTATAATACTTTATAGAGAGGAGATTATCCCAGATATTTCAGACGATGATTTGCCTTTTTGACCATTAATTGTGTGAAGTTTAAAATCCGTAGTAACAACGTATTTTTATAATGATATATTATAAAATAATCAAAATAGCTAAAAGGTGCAGGTCTAACGACTTGTACTTTTTTGCTTTTTAGAATTGGATAAAGCGGTCAGGAAAATTTTCCTTACCTTAAAATAGGGAAGTGAACCATGTGGGCAGACAAAGAGATACAAAGTGAGTTGATGGACAGCAAGAAAAATTTCAGATAAAAAACGGGCCTTGATTGATTAGTTCTTTTTCTATGCAATCACCTTCTAAAAATCAAACCTTTCAAAGTCCTCCCACGCCTTAGACTCCTTGACCTCTGCTTTTATGATGTCCTGCAGCTTAATCCACTCCCATTCCTCTTCATCCTCATAAGGATCGAAATGAACGAACTTAACCTGCTTGAGCTTCTGATCTATCCTTTCTACAGTTCCCGTCACAGTCTTGAATTGACAAACATCATAAAGTGTTAATTCAACTTTATCCTTCTTGAGTACAGACGCTCTAATAGCGGCGTTC
>JAQBPR010000117.1 GCA_028287395.1 Bacilli bacterium | reverse complement strand
TCGAACCACCCATAATTGATAACTATTCGATGCGTTCAACGACCTCTGGGTATTTCTGAACCAACATCGCAACATTAGTAAGCGGGCCAATGGCAACAATGGTTAATTTCTGTTTACTGGCCATGATTACATCATACATGGCTTCTATTGCCGGCTTTCTTATTTTTTGATTAGGTTGACTAATATATGATATGCCCCATGTTTTCCTTTTTTCATCATATTTCCCGCAAGATACATAACCTTTGCTGATTAACTCCTTTAGAGTTTCATTTCCAACGCCCATCGTCCTAACGATCCATCATTTCGTATTGGCCAAGCAACCGCTAGATTGTTGAATTTTTCTCCTAAAACGGGCAATTCCTCAAAAGGTAATGCCTCACCAACTCCGACAATAGCATGCAAATTTTCATCAATATAAACAGGATAGAACATATTTTTCCTATCAGCTCTACTAGCATTTGGCGCAAAGCAATAGATTACATACTCTTCTACCCTCGAAAATCGACCCTGTGTAACTCCTTTGGGATTAATCACTGCAGTTATCATCTGAATATAAAACTCAGGAAATAATTGAGCTAGCAAAACTCTCAAATGATGGACTTCGTGCTCATCAATCGTTACAATAAGTACTCCGGTGCTAGGATTAAGTACACGTTTTGCATTATTTAACCTCTTCTTCATCATAAAGGAGATGTTATTCATGGCGGCAAATGTTGAAAGTATGTTCTACGTAAGGGAAGCACCATGGCACGGAATAGGTACATGAGTTCACAAAAGTTTGGTGATCTCATAAGGAGCTTTTAATTATTTGGAATGCAACTAATAATTCCGTAATTGTGAGTTACAGCTGATTAAGATATACTTACAATAAGGATGGTGATTATTATGGATTTCTTCAGAAAAGTGACCAACAGCAATGCTCTAAAAGACATTATCGATCTTCCTGAAAGTCTTTGGGATCAGGATGTAGAACTTATTATTTTACCCCTAGGGAATCAATTACCTTCAAAACAATCAGCTTACACAACTAGCTCTCCTACAGCTAGAGGAGCACTGAAACAATATGCAAACTTAGATTTAATGCAGCACGAACAAGCTGCTTGGGAAATGGGTGTAAAAGATAAGTATGAACATAGTTGATGCGAATATTATTCTGAGGTACTTGCTTCAAGATGCTATTCAATTCCTAGACCAAGCCCGAGATAAAATTGAAAACCAGAATATTTTCATTCCAAATGAAGTCATCGCCGAAGTCGTTTATGTTTTAGAAAAAGTTTACAAAGTCGAACGATTACAAATTTCTGATAACCTTAAAAACTTGCTTAACTACAGCAACATAAGAACTAAAATTGATTTTGTCGATGCGCTACTCTTTGCTTATTCGAAGATCGGTGGGCATACCATTTTCACTTTCGATAAAAAGCTTAATCAGTTACTTGAAGGACTAAATAAAGCATAATAAAAAAGCTTCTCAGTAAGTTCGATTTGAACTCATGAGAAGCCTTTTTATTATCCAATGTGGTCAAAATGTGGTTAAGGGAACCCCAGCTGTATAAGGGAATTTAAGCCCTTATTACATCATTCCGCCCATTCCACCCATGCCGCCCATGCCACCCATATCAGGCATGCCTGGTTTGTCTTTTTCTGGTTTGTCAGCAATCACTGCTTCTGTAGTTAAGAACATTGCTGCCACTGAAGCCGCATTTTGTAATGCGGAACGAGTAACCTTCGCTGGATCAACGATCCCTGCGTCAAACATGTTCACCCATTCGCCGGTAGCTGCATTGTAGCCAATGCCGATCGCTTCTTTTTTCAAGCGCTCTACAATAACTGAACCTTCTTGACCTGCATTTTGTGCAATAATACGAACTGGCTCTTCTAACGCGCGTAGAACGATGTTTACGCCTGTTTTTTCGTCACCTGTCGCATTAACTGCTGCAACTGCACTATATACATTCACTAACGCTGTACCACCGCCGGAAACGATACCTTCTTCTACCGCTGCGCGAGTAGAGTTCAAAGCATCCTCGATGCGAAGCTTGCGCTCTTTTAATTCCGTTTCTGTAGCTGCGCCGACTTTGATAACCGCCACACCGCCAGATAATTTCGCTAAACGCTCTTGCAATTTTTCTTTGTCAAAATCAGAAGTTGTATCTTCCAATTGTGCACGAATTTGTGAAATGCGAGCGCCGATATCTTTCTTATCGCCAGAACCATCTACGATGATTGTGTTTTCTTTCGTCACGCGTACTTGACGTGCGCGGCCTAAGGATTCCACAGTCGTTGATTTCAATTCCAAGCCCAATTCTTCCGTGATTACTTGACCACCCGTTAATGCTGCGATATCTTGTAACATCGCTTTACGGCGATCACCGAATCCAGGAGCTTTCACGCCTACGCAAATGAATGTACCGCGCAATTTATTCACAACCAATGTTGCCATTGCTTCGCCTTCGATATCTTCAGCGATGATGACCAACGGTTTGCCTTGTTGAACTACTTTTTCCAATACAGGAAGAATTTCTTGGATGTTGGAAACTTTTTTATCTGTAATCAAAATGTACGGATCATCGAGGATCGCTTCCATTTTATCTGTATCGGTAACCATGTAAGCAGAGACGTATCCGCGATCGAATTGCATACCTTCAACCACTTCTAATTCCGTTGCAAATCCTCTGGATTCCTCCACTGTGATAACGCCGTCGTTACCGACTTTTTCCATAGCTTCAGCAATCAGCTGACCTACTTCTTCATCTGCAGAAGAAATGGATGCAACTTGTGCAATGGATTGCTTGCCTTCGATTGGTTTGGAGATACGTACCAATTCTTCAAGCGCAGCTTTAACTGCTTTTTCAATCCCTTTACGAATAACCATTGGGTTTGCGCCCGCCGTTACGTTTTTCAAGCCTTCGCGAATCATCGCTTGTGCAAGAACAGTCGCTGTTGTAGTTCCGTCACCGGCAACATCGTTTGTTTTCGTTGCAACTTCTTTAACCAATTGCGCGCCCATGTTTTCAAAAGCGTCTTCTAATTCAATTTCTTTAGCGATGGTTACACCATCATTGGTAATTAACGGACTGCCAAATTTTTTCTCAAGAACAACATTGCGTCCTTTGGGTCCCAAAGTTACTTTTACCGCGTTTGCTAAAGCATCTACTCCACGAAGCATTGCGCGACGCGCGTCTTCACTAAATTTAATTTCCTTTGCCATGTTAAATAAAACCTCCCACTATTATTTTTAGGCCAAGATGGCCAAAATGTCGCTTTCACGCATGATTAGAAGCTCTTTACCTTCAAATTTCACTTCTGTTCCCGCATATTTGGAGAACAAAACTTTGTCGCCTTCTTTAACTTCAAGCGGCAAACGAGCGCCATCCTTCAAATGACCACTACCTACAGCAACTACCTTACCTTCTTGCGGTTTTTCCTTTGCGTTGTCTGGCAATACGATACCACTTGCAGTTTTTTCTTCTTTCGCGATAGCTTCAATTACTACGCGATCGCCTAACGGTTTAATCATTGAAATGCCTCCTTGAATATATTTTGTTTAGGTTGAATAATTAGCTCATTATTAGCACTTAACGATGACGAGTGCTAACAACACTTATTATGATACCTAGTTTGGAAACAATTTGCAAGTGCTTTTCAAGGAATTCACAATAAATTCGCAACCCCTTCACAGAAATATTGAAAAAGGCACCTATATCAGTTTATCCTGCAGATGTCAGATTATACCTAAATCTTTACTTTCAAATTGCCTAGCTGTAGAAGTGTTCGGACTCAAAGTTTGTTATCCGGAAGCCGATGATCCGTTCATTAGGTTTGACCTCTGTAAAAACGTTCTCTCTCACCAATCGCATAAGCCAATTAAGTGCGGTTCTTTGATTCAAATTGAAAGCTTCTTTTACATCTTTTGCACGAATCGCGCCCTCTTTACGCAAAGCTAGTTGAATGATTTGTTTCCTCCGTTCAGACCA
>JAQBPR010000075.1 GCA_028287395.1 Bacilli bacterium | reverse complement strand
ATAGCGAACAAATATTCGTATATCAACGAGAATAATTTTCCATTAAAAAAGAGCCGCATCTCTGTGACCCTTGAATTATATATTTTAATAATCCATGTTTTATTAGCCAACTATTAGCCAATAAATTGTCTCAAAAGCTGGTTAAACTTGCCACGTTCTTCCCAGAAAGGACCGTGACCGCTGTATTCAAACGGGACAAGCAGTGAATTTCTTATTTTTTGATTTAGTTCCTGAGCTTGTGCAAATGGGATCACTCTGTCATGAATGCCGTGAATTATTAAAGTAGGGACAAATATTTTTTGCAGATCAGCATCAAGCGTCTCATCTCTAAGTAGCACTATGATTGCCGCGGTTGACCAACCTGCTGCCTGTAAGCCCAATTGAAAAAACCAATCCGAGAATGGGCCGGTTATATACTGAAAGAAAAAGGTGTCTGTTACTCCCCGCATCATCTTAGGTCGGTCATTTAATGTTTCCGTAAGAAGTTGATTAGCAGTTTCTTTTGTAAAACCTATGGGAGCTGCAGCGTCTATAAGGACAAGATTGGTTACTCCGTAACCATTGTATCGGGCCATATAACGTATCGCGATCGCTCCGCCCGTAGAGTGACCCGCGAGCGTGAACTTATCTAATTGGAGTGCACCAACTACAGTGCGGATATCATCTGCCAATCGGTCATAAGTGTAGCCACTCATTGGTTTATCTGACTTACCGAACCCTCTCCAGTCAATTCCTATACAACGGTATCCCATTGCGGGAAGAACATCAAACTGATATTCAAACTGTTTATGGCTTAACGGCCAACCATGTATAAACACTATGGTCTTGCTGCCCCCGGGATTTATATCTTCCACAAATATACTTACGCCTTGTTCTACACTAACAAAATATCCCACGCTGATTCCTCCATATAATTAAAGTGGTCTCAACAATAAGATACTCAGCTAGGCAAACAGAGGTGAATACCTATTCTTTGTTTGTAAGCGATATCGGCGGAAACGAGTTGTTGTTTTCCCATCAACTTTTGTCCCCTATTGAATTTGAATAAACCATTAAATAAGGCACATATTATGCGTATACCCATGAAAGGAGATCCTCATGAGAAAAATTCTACAGTGTTTCTTTGTTTTTTCATTTTTTGTCAATATTTTTCTTTATGGTTTTCATCTAAATGTTGCAACAGCACAAATCACACCACTTCCATCGCCGGGAATGAAGGTGGATCAAAACAATACCGCTTTGGTGATCACAGATCCGCAAAATGACTTTTTAAGCCCAAAAGGTGCAGCATGGAATTTAGTTAAAGACAGCGTTGCTGAAAATCATACGATTGAGAACATTGAATTATTATTAAAAACAGCAAAGGAGAATAAGTTTAAAGTGTTTGTGTCACCTCATTACTATTATCCCTCTGATCGGAAATGGATGTTTGGCGGAGCTATGGAACATTCGATGCACGATCTCAACATGTATCAACGAAAAAGTCCATTATCGCTTGAAGGCTTTAAAGGTTCTGGTGCCGACTTTCTAGATAAATATAAGCCCTATATTGAAGATGGTCAAACCGTCATCACAAGTCCGCATAAAATTTACGGACCCGAAGCCAATGACTTGGTTTTGCAACTGCGAAAACAGGGAATTACCCGCGTCATTCTTGCAGGGATGTCTGGGAACCTGTGCGTTGAATCCCATATGCGCGAGCTAATTGAACAAGGATTTGAAGTGGCAGTGGTTCACGATGCCACAGCTTCCGCAAAAATGAACGACTTGGATGGGGATAAGGCTGCAAAAATAAATTTTCGTATGATTGCTAGTGCTTCATGGTCTACAAATGAGACTATAGATAAAATGAAATCAATTCATAGATAAGAGCATTCAGTTCTACCAGTTGCTTATTGGTTTGGAGCCAGATCAAAGTAATGCATCCCAGTATCGATAACCCAGCGATCGCCTATAACCATTGCTGGGTTTTGAGCTTTGTTCAAAAAGATCTTCCGTAATTTATGTGTTTGTGATGCATATTGGAACAGTGAAACCGTACCATTCGAATTATCGTATTGCACCCAATATCGGGAAGATGAATTGACGTTTAATGGCTCCACCTGCTGTTGAAAGCTCCAATAATGGTTATGATTCGAATCGATAGCAGCTAACTTCTGTTGAGATGGATTTGAGAGACCCGAAGACTGCAGCCAAAACGGTTGATCAATCACTTCTATTGAAGACGCAGACTGAAGGGGAGTTAACAGCCCAGTTTTTAGATTCAACAACTTATATTGCGACATAATGATCTTGGGAGAATTACTTTCAGTTTTTCGCTCCAGCTGATAGTAATGGATAACGGCAAGATCTTCTCCCGAAATCCACCCTTCTAATTCCAGTCGCCAGGGCGACCCTTTTTCCACTTCAATCTTCTGAACAATCTCTCCTTGACGGTTGATGACTTTGAACCCTTGAGGAGCTATGATAGCGGTATCTTCTCCACCAATTATGTTATTAGAATTATCGTCAAAGGTATAGTGATATATGGAATAAACACCATCCTGACGCCATTGAAATGGAGGGTATTGCGTCAATTGATTTCCCTTTTCCATATTTACAAGTTCCTTTTCCTGAAGGTTGAACAGCTTTCCGTCAAACCAGAATAATTCGCCATCCGGAGAAGGAAACACACTGAATGTAGGCCATCCGTTTGGATACTTTTCTTTTAATGTGCGGACAGTCTTACTTTTTAAATCATAAACCCACATAGTTCCGTTTTTATAACTTTGGATAACCAGCATATCGCCCTTCCGGTTCAACCATTTTTGGGCATAAAAATCAGGCTGCACATCTTGTGGTTGATGATCAAACAATATTTCCTTTTGTCCGGTTAACACATTCAACGCTTCTATCGTATAAAATACTCGCTTCGTTTCAGCATCGCCATGGACAGCAATGTAAATCAGGTGTTGTTCGTCCGAGAAACCGACTGCATTGGCAATGGAATCTACTGAATAATCATCCGTGACTAGGGCGTTCATCAAGGGATAAATATGAAGCTCTTTCGTTCCAGGAGTAATCACAACTGCATCTCTTCGGTACCAATTCGAGGTATCGGAAGTTTCCATTCTCCTTATAATCTGGACGACTGATTTTCCGTCTGGAGCCTCCAGCGTCTGCATCACATGAAAATCCGGTTCGTTGCCATGTGTAACTTGAAATCCATCCTCCGTTGGCAAAACGGACAAAGTTAATTTGCGATCGGACAAAGAGGATACATTTGCAGTTTGCTCTGGAACCGTCACAACATTTGGTATGTTTTCTTGGGACTTCTCTGTTTCTTTCACAGTTGGGATAGGTGTATCTGTCATACTCGGGAGTGGTGTAATAATGGCTGTGGGTGTAATCATAATTTCATTGACTTGATTCATATTTTTCGAGCTGCATCCTGCTAAAGTTAGAATTGATATACACAATAATCCACACACTAGGATATAATTTGACTTTTTCAAAATAATCCCTCAATTCCATTTGTTTACAAGGATAGACGTTAATTATTCTGATTAGTTGCAAAAAAATGTCTGGCTCCGAAAAGTTTAAATATGCATAACGAAGACGATTTAAGATAGGAATGCGGTGGTAGATGATGTATGCCTTCTAGGATTAACCTTGTATCAAGAACTTGAAATCCTGTCCAATTTCTTTATTCTTTCCGTAACACACATCTAATTTATGTTGGGTTCCATTATCCATTTTTGTGTTAATAAGAGATTTAAGCCGGTTTGCTTAAAGAAGATTTGACCATTCTGTTCCAGCTGCTCGCTAAAGGAGCTATCCAGCCTGTTATCCAGCGAAGCTTTCCTCTTTCCGACGCAAGGGCCGCTCACGAACTGTTCGAAAAAGGCAGCGGTGTAGGAAAAATTTTGTTGAGGATGCGGTAAAATGAACAAAAAAATCCCCATTAACCGGGGATCTGAATAGGCTAATGATTATTTATAGTAATCGGCGGCACAATTATAGGCGCTTTCTCGACGCAACAATGGTGTATTTAATATGCCGGTCACCTTGATGTCGGCGGCCGGTATTTATTGTGCTATCGTATCCGTTGAATGACTGTCACAAGTCCCTGACAATTTCAGGAACCCGTTCGGCATTTTCGGCCAAACCAATTCCTCAGCGAATCTTGCCTGAATATCATTATGATGTTTCATATTCGCCTTAATCCGCCATACTGACTCCAAATTACCATAGCATTGTTAACTAGGTTCCAAGAGGACAGCAGCAAGTTCGGCACGGCAGCATGGAATATTTTCTTTTCATTTGGCAAATGCTATTAAATGCATTATTCTACAATAATTGAAAGTCTACAGGGAGAGCTAATCGCAAATGAATACTCATGCACTGTCTCAGGGACCCTTGCGAACAGGTCCGATTTTCAGCGTCATGTTTGTGGGGGCGTTTGTTGCTTTTCTAAACCAAACATTGATCAACATCGCACTTCCGCAAATTATGGAGCATTTAAACATCTCTGCCGTTACGGCCAACTGGTTAACGACGGCTTTTATGCTGGTGAATGGGATTGTAATCCCCATTACCGCTTTTTTGATGGAGCGGTTCACGACAAGGCAATTATACATAACGTCTATGGCATTTTTCTCGGCAGGGACGATCATTTGCGCCTTGGCACCGAATTTCTACGTCCTCTTGATGGGACGTATTGTACAAGCCATAGGTGCGGGCATTCTTTTTCCGCTCATTACAAATGTCATCTTCACTTTGTATCCTCCGGAAAAACGCGGTGCGGCGATGGGGATACTGGGCGTCGCATTAAATTTTGCGCCGGCGATTGGACCAACCTTATCGGGATGGATCGTTGAAACTTATTCATGGCGGGTACTGTTCTTCATTATTTTTCCTATCGCATTTTTAAATTTGCTCGTCGCCTTCTTCTTGGTGAAAAATGTTTCGGAGACCGGACGACCCAAGCTCGATGTGCTGGGCGTCATCCTTTCCACGGTCGGTTTCGGCGGATTATTATACGCCTTTGCTACAGCTGGGACAGCCGGTTGGGGCAGCACGCCTGTAGTCACCATGTTCATTGTCTGCGGCATCGCTTTGCTTTTGTTTATATGGCGCCAATTCGCGGTCGCTCACCCGATTTTGGAATTCCGCGTTTTCCGGTACCCGATGTTTTCACTTACGACAATCATCAATGTCATTGTGACGATGGCCATGTACTCCGGCATGATCCTGATGCCACTGTATATGCAGAATGTTCGCGGATTTTCGCCGCTGATGTCGGGACTCACGCTTTTGCCGGGCGGCATTATTATGGGGATCATGTCTCCCATCACGGGAAGATTGTTCGATAAAATCGGTGCGAGATGGCTGGCTGTCGTTGGCCTGCTTATCACCGTAATCACCACTTATGAGCTCTCACATCTACAAATTACCACATCCTTCAACTATGTGACTTATGTATTTACCGCCCGGATGTTCGGTATGTCCCTTCTGATGATGCCCATTTTGACGGCGGGATTGAATGCTTTGCCTCGCACCTTGAACAGGCATGGCAACGCAATGGTAAATTCTTTGCGCATGATGGCGGGTGCCGTCGGCATGGCTTTCTTCGTCTCCATCATGACCAATAAAGCGGCGGCGCATCTAAAGGAGATCACGGCGGCGCAGCACATTCCGTTGGTTGATCAGGCACATATAGCGCTGGCGTCGAAAGAAAGCATGGTGATTGGCATCAACGACGCGTTTTACATGGCGACGATTTTGACGGTCGTGGCATTCGCTCTATCCTTCTTCATCCGGAAAACGAAGCCCCCGAAGGATACGATAAACAACCGCAAATAGAATAAGTCCATATTTGTGGAAACTCACCTCCTGACGAGATGAATACTCTATTTTGCTTGTTTGACTCTTTTCTCTATAAGATTCTTGAGGTCGTCTGTTATTTTAAAGGTTTCCATTATACGTCCAGTACGAATTGTTGAAGAACCTTCATATCCCTGGGCATGTAAAAGAATTATCCCTGGAGCATTATTACCATCTTGAAGTTGACGAATATCTACTGTAATCATCGCCTTATTTCCCTCTGTATCACTCGTTGATTGTTGTTGATTAATTGGACTGCTTTTTTTCAATTCAGAAATCACAATTTTAACTTCAGACGAATCTTGAAATATATATGTTTTCAACTTTTCCCCTGCCACGAGATACTCTACTTGTAACGGCTTTTTGTACCAATTCCACGAGAGATAAGTAATCTTGTCTTGTTTAAAGGATATAGGATTGAAAAAATAAATGTGATTTATATAAATTGAAATGACTGATACAACTAAAATAAAAATAATCACTTTTGCTTTCCTTGACTTCAATATTCCATCCCCTTTTTGTAGTTGAACTATCTCGAATTTTAGTGACATGCTCCCACCACTTTTAAGAAGTGGGGGCTTCCCAGGACGTATCAGCTAACACCGACATGATTACTGGGCTATCTCCGCCTGCCCGGCGGTTCTATATTCATTTATGCGTTAGCCGAGCATTCTGATTCCTTCGGCTTGTATATTCCCAGCAGCATTCTCGTCCCTGTGATGGGTGATGCCGCAACACTCACATACCCAAACGCGATCCTTTAGTGTCAGTTCAGTATGGAGGGTGCCACATGTTCTGCACAGTCTACTTGAGGGGAACCATTTATCTATCTGAACAAGACGTTTCCTTCGGTCGGCCAGTTTGTAGCTTAGGAAGCTTCTGAACATGCCATTCCCGTTATCCATCGTTGCTTTTCCGAGGGATAATGTTTGGGACATGGCTTTCATGTTCAGGTCTTCGATGGCGACTGCGTCCCAAGCTTCAGCGAGCCTAAAGCTCTCTTTGTGTAGGAAGTCTTTGCGCTGATTAGCTACCTTTTCATGGAGCTTAGCCACCTGAAGCTTCTGCTTTTTCCAGTTCGATCCACCCTTTTTCCTTCTGGAGAGTGTACGCTGTTCTTTTATCAGCCGGGCTTCCATCTGGCGGAGAAATTTGGGGTATGCTGCGGATGCTCCGGTATGGTCGATGTACAGTTCCTTTGAACTGTAGTCTAAGCCTATCGTCTTCTCAGGACGGGGCACGATCGGCTCTATTTGTTCTGCATATTCGGTCAGAATGGAAATGTGGTATTTGCCGGTAGTATTGCGGCTGATTGTCGCAGATTTGATTTCATATCCCTGCGGAATCTGTCTGTGAAGCTTGACTCGGATATCACCGAGTTTAGGGATACGGACATGCTTTCCTTCTTCTGCGATGCGCACTGTCCCGTTCTGATTGTTGGTCGTGTAGCTATGTATTGGGTTTTTTCGGCTTTTGAACTTCGGATACCCTATCTTCTTGTCACGAAAGAAGTTCTGGAAGGCTCTCTTCAAGTTCAGTTCCGCATTGCATAGCGCGAGGCTGTCTATTTCGCGCAGCCATTCGAACTCCGTCTTGAAACCAGCCGGTGTCCGGTAGCGTTGTTGCTTCAATTGTGCTTTATCGTCTTTATATTGTTCATACTTGTTCTGACGTTCTGCTAGCATCTGATTGTGGATAAACCGAACACAGCCAAATGTCTTACGAATCATCGTCTCCTGCTCTGTCGATGGATAGATTCGGAACCGATATGCCTTATGCATGTGATCACCCCTACAGGTAGATTATACCACAATCAAGGGAACTAATGTTCTTTTTTCGTCTATGAAGCAAGAAATCCAAAGGCACCCATTCATCCCCCGCCTACGCTCTCACTTTGTGAGCAAGGTGGCTTAGAGGCAGGGGACTTCTCGGCTCATAGGTTAAATGTTAATCAGCTTTCGACCCGTTTTTGTGCGATAAAAACCCACATTACTTCGATGCTGACAGTACTGGCGTTAACCGATCCATTAAAGCTTGTTCCAAATAAGGTCGAACATTCAGAAGCTGCTTTAAGGCCAGATATTCTTTGGCTTTCTGGACCACCGCTTCTGCCGTTCCCATCATCGCTTCAGCATCTGTTCGCTTCACCGCGCGGATTAATAGATTTTTCGGTGTATGTTCTATATCGATAAACTCGAGGATTTGTGTTTTATAGCCGACGAGGTCTAATAACTGTGCTCTCAACGCATCTGTTGCCAATGCCGCAAAACGTTCTTTAATAA
>JAQBPR010000071.1 GCA_028287395.1 Bacilli bacterium | reverse complement strand
TACAGAGAGCCTTTAGATTTTCTTCAAGCTCCGCTTGATAGTCCTTATAACCTCATACAAGCGACACAAAAATTCCGCAATGAAATGTTTTTGAATTATTTTCGGGGAAGAGTGAATCAAATACGATCGATTTATTTGGTTACACCAAGCAGTATTATTTTGTCATCCGATGATGAGCTGCATACGTTTTACGAATTCGATAAAGATAAATATTATGCGATGATTCGCGACTTACAGGATAAACCGTTGGATATTCATTGGTATAACGGGACCCGAGCATTTCTTAAACCTAAGGATGGTTTTCAATCTGAATTGTATCCTTCCGTAATTGCCGCAAGACGTATAATGGACAGCAATCGCGCTGAATTACAGGGTTATCTGTTTATCCAGTTTAATAATTTGTTTTTGGACGATGTGTTACGTTCGATTCGAATAGGCAAAACCGGGACATTGCTTTTGATGGATCAGAATAAAGAGATTGTCTATAAAGGACAGTCACAGTCATTAGACAATCCGCAAATACAGTCAGCGATTGACTCCATAAGCTCGATTCATTCAGGCGTTCGTATCGTGAACAACAAATGGTTACTTGCTTTTGATACTTCAGCTGTAAGTGGTTGGAAAATGTTTGCCGTTGTACCTTTGCAAGAATTACTGAAGCCCAATCAAAATATACTGCATCAAATGCTTTTGTTAGTCGTCATTGGTTTGATAGTAGCTGTATTCGTATCCGTCTATTTGGCGAATGTCATTTCGAAGCCTGTTGTTCGTTTGTCTCAATTAATGATTAGAGCTTCTTACGGAAATTTAAATGTGCGGGAGTCTAAACGTGACTTTAAAGAAGTCACTTTGCTGCAGCGAAATTTTAATAACATGATGGAAAAAATTCAACAGTTGATTCTTCAAGTTGAGAAAGAGCAGCAAGGAAAACGAGAGGCGCAGCTTAAAGCGCTGCAAACTCAAATTCATCCGCATTTTTTGTATAATACATTGGATACGATTTATTGGATGTCCAAAAAATATAAAGCCGATCAAATCAGCAAGCTAGTCACTTCTTTAGGACGATTTTTCAGATTAAGCTTAAATGCTACCGGAGAATGGACAACTGTGGAGAAGGAGTTCGAGCATGTACGGAATTACATGGAAATACAGTCTGTGCGTTATCGTGAGAAAGTGCGATATGAACTGATTTTGGATGCAGAAGTACATAACATACCTATGATGCCGCTTATTATGCAGCCGATCGTGGAAAATGCATTCGAGCATGGCATTACTCAATCCTCTGAAAAGGAGGAAATGGGCTGGATTCATATTAAAGGCTGGCGTGATAGGAATGAGGTTTATATTTCTATTCAGGATAATGGCAAAGGGATGGATCAAGAAACACTTCAGCAGGTAATTGCGAGGTTAGCGGAAGAGCCATCTAACGAGCATATCGGCTTACGTAACATTCAGCAAAGATTAATCTTGGCCTATGGAATCGAGTATGGATTACAGATTTCCTCCCAACCGTATGAAGGGACACACGTATTGCTGCGTATTCCAATTTCAGGAGGTTCTTATGAATCGTAAATTCATCACTATCGGTGTTGGAGTAGTGTTATTGCTGCTGTTCTTTCTGTATATTGTTACTGGAGGTAATTTACCATTTTATTCTATGAGAGTGTCTTCGCAAGTAACTTCTGTTCATGAGGCAACAGAAATTAAGCTTTTAGTGCGGACAGGAGTCGAATCGGAAGCTTTGCGTCAACTGGTGCCGTCTTTTGAAAAAGAATCGGGGATTCATGTACAATTGATTGAACTGGCTCGAGAAAGCTACTATAGTTCTGTTGCCACGCAGTTGTTTGCAGGATCAAATGCATTTGACCTTGCCTTTGTTCCTTCTACCTATATTGCTCAGTTCTCCCTTGCCAAAGTGATACAACCGCTTGATCCATTCATAGCAAACCCTAAATTAACGGACCTGCAAGCACTGGACTTGGAAGACTTTATCATTTCGAGTTCATTTGAAAATAAGCTATATGCCCTGCCGACAGATGTTTCTACACATTTATTATATTATCGAAGCGATCTCATTTCTTCGCCGCCTCAAACATGGGATGAAGTCATTAAGCTTGCTCGACAGTTTACGAAATTGAATAACCCTGACTCTCCAACAAAATGGGGGCTAGGGATAACCGGCTTAGCACCGGAGGAGCTCCCAAAAATGTTTGATACGATTCTTTGGAGTTTTGGAGGTGATATTATCGATACGCAAGGTCAAATTGCATTGGACAGTGTACCCTCTATCAAAGCCGGTCAATGGTTACAACAATTGGTGTTGGATAAAGTCGTTCCACCGGATGTGCTATCCTGGGGATTCGCAGATGTGCGTGAGGCACTAAATAAAGGAGATTTCGCCATGGCCGTTCCTTATTGGAATGCGGCAGCAGGTACAATGAATGGCAGCGGACATGTAGGCAATATTAAGGAAGCCCTAGTTCCAGGCGTTAAAGGAGCGGATGGAACAGTGAAAAGAAATAGCTTTCAGCACAGCTGGGAGCTTGCTATCAATACGAATTCCATGCATCCGGAGGAAGCGTGGAAATTTATTTCCTATGCAACAGGTAAGCAAGGTGGAAAGCTTTATGCAAAAGCAGGTGGAACGCCAGCGCGAAAATCGCTACTGGCTGATCCAGATTTGCAGAAGCTTCACCCGGAGTTTTCTTTGGTTATGGACAGTATGCAAATATCCCGTAATGAACCCGTCGTTTCCTATTATCCTTTGATGATAAATATTCAGAATGAGGCTTTGACGCAAATATTAACGCTTCATCAGTCACCTGAAATAGCCTTAACTGCTGCAGCAAGTAAGCTTCGCAGCCTTGATATTCATGATCAAATTATTCGAATGAACTCGAAGGAGGAGCATAATAAATGAAGATATGCCGTGCGGTTTTAATAGATGACGAAGAGTGGATTCGTGAAGGCTTGACAGAACATATCAATTGGGAGCAATTAGGCATCGAATTAATCAAAAGCTTCGGAAATGGAGCAGATGCATTTCAGTTTATAGAGCAAGAAGAAGTTCATATCATATTATCAGATATTCGGATGCCGAATATGACGGGAATTGAATTGTTAGCTTCACTTCGAGATATGGAACAGAAGCAAGCCCGAAACATATCCGCTAAAGTGATCTTTTTAACGGGTCATGATGACTTCAAATTTGCCCAAACGGCTTTGAAGCTAGGTGCGCTGGATTATATTTTGAAGCCTGCCGAAGTGGGTGATATAGAACATGCTTTGATAAGAGCTCGAGATGCTTGGCATAAGGAATATCTAATAAATCTAGATGACGTCAACCTTAGTATAGATCCGTTTTCGATCGAGCCGATTTCTTATTTAATTTCAAAAGCGCTGCAGGCACTTCATAACCGGTATATGGAGGATTTGCAATTAACCCAAATTGCGGAGGAACTCTTTATTACACCGAATTACTTAAGCCGACTGTTTAAACAAGAAACGGGAATTTCCTTCAGTGAACATTTAAGTCAGATACGAGTTCAGAAGGCTT
Organism: Bacilli bacterium; assembly: GCA_028287395.1. GTDB lineage: Bacteria > Bacillota > Bacilli > Paenibacillales > NBRC-103111 > Paenibacillus_AC. The sequence goes on along the minus strand of JAQBPR010000071.1, from coordinate 465 downwards.
GTGAGCTATTAGTGGAATCGAATGAAAAAATTTATCGGATTGGGGAAGTTGTTGGGTATGGCAATCCGCGTTATTTTAGCGAATGGTTCGTGAAACAAATGGGGATGACACCAGGCGAATATAGAAATCGGAAATCCAGTTGACTTCAAAGTGACTGGATTTTTTTGTCAATGGCCAAACAGTGTGGAAATTCGGAAGAAAAGATAGCATTACCTCATTATATGAAGAAATGATTTCGCTTACAATTTAGTAATAGAGAGCAACCACATCGAAATCGGAGGATAGGAAATGAGTAAAACACCTGCTTTTGAAGCAAAAGGCATCGTGAAAAATTACGGTCGGATTCAAGCGCTCAGAGGTATTGATTTTTCTATCCACCCTGGGGAAGTCATTGGTTTGCTTGGAGATAATGGCGCAGGCAAGTCAACATTGATCAAAATATTCTCCGGCGCTCTCGCGCACGAT
>JAQBPR010000052.1 GCA_028287395.1 Bacilli bacterium | reverse complement strand
CCAATCATTTGTCGGACGATGATAAGACGCTGTTAATCGCAGCATCCCGCGTCGTACTGCGCGCGGACGGTCCAAGTCTAAAGGCTCAACTTAAGCCGTCAAATGCGAACAACTCCTTGCCAGCACTGCTAGCGCCAAAGGCACTATTAGTACAATACGGCGTTTCAAATGAAGAAGACTCTAACGCTCTAATCTTCTTCAACGGTTGGGGCGGGTTTTCGCCAGATGGGCGGGAATATCGAATTGTCCTCAAAAACGGCAACCATCTGCAGGCTCCTTGGGTAAATGTAATTGCCAATCCGTCCTTTGGATGCCTTGTCTCTGAGCTTGGTACGGGTTACTCATGGTGGCGCAACAGCCGTGAGTATAAAATTACGCCTTGGTCCAACGATCCTGTACTCGACCCACCTGGTGAAGTATGCTATTTACGAGACGAAGTGAGCGGTGAAATCTGGACTGTTACACCGTCTTCTATACACACAACTCAATCTTACACAGTTTCACATGGCCGCGGTTATACGCGTTTTTGCCATGAGAGTCACGGTCTTAAACAGAAGATGACTGTTTTTGTACCGCTTGAAGATCCTGTCAAGGTAGTCGAATTGCGTCTGCAAAACAGGACAGACAAGCAGCGGAGCCTATCAGTCACTTATTATGCTGAATGGGTGTTGGGCGTACGGCGTGAAGCAAATTCGCCCTTTATCGTCACTGAGTGGGACGATTCGACCCATAGCTTGCTGGCACGCAACACGTATTCGGAGACGTTTCGCGATGCGATAGCCTTTTTACATGTGAGCCCACATGCAGAAATGTCTGCAATACCGTTAAATTCCGACGAATATAATGCAACCGCAGTCACGAACACACTCATCTTACCCTCAGACCTGTCATGGACAGCGGACCGACAGGAATTTCTAGGTCGCAATGGCATAGTGGAAAGCCCAGCCGCGATGAGCCGACAACGCCTGTCTGGCACAACGGGGCCGCTCCATAACCCATGTGGTGCAATACAGTTCAATCTAACGATTGAACCTGGTTGCGAGCAGAAGATCTGCATTTTGTTGGGGTGCGAACATTCGCGCGAAGCCGCCGCGAAGCTCGCTAACAAGTACGATCAACCCGGTATATGTGAGCAAGCATTCGAGCAAGTTAGGGAATTCTGGGACGATGTGTTAGATCAAATCTCGGTTTCGACCCCAAGCCCGGAACTGGATATTCTGCTGAACAACTGGCTGCTTTACCAGGTACTTGGCTGCCGGATGTGGGCGCGCACAGCTTTTTACCAAGCAGGTGGTGCATATGGCTTTCGCGACCAATTACAGGATTCGCTGGCATTGCTCCATAGTCGCCCAGACCTCACAAGGGCACAAATTTTGCTGCACGCCGCTCACCAATATGAGGAAGGCGATGTGCAGCATTGGTGGCATGAAGAAACGGATCGAGGCATCCGAACGCGTTACTCTGATGATCTGCTGTGGTTATCGTACACTGTGGCGCGATATGTAAAACACACTGGGGACGATGGATTACTTGACGAGGTGATACCGTTTCTCCATAGTGAACCACTCCGCGAGGAAGAGCATGAACGGTATGAGCCGACTGTAATTTCCCAACAGCGCGGCACGGTCTTTGAACACTGCCTGCTTGCACTAGACCGTTCCTTGCGTTTTGGCGAGCACGGGTTGCCGCTGATCGGAATCGGCGACTGGAACGACGGTCTTAACCGTGTCGGTGAAGCGGGTCGCGGGGAAAGCGTTTGGCTTGGTTGGTTTCTATTCGATGTTCTGAGCCAATACACAGATCTATGCGAACAGCGCGGAGACATCGAGCGTGCTAACCGTTATGGGAAGGCGCGGGAAATGTTGTCTGCCTCGCTCAACGATCATGCCTGGGATGGGGAGTGGTACCGACGTGCTATAACAGATGATGGACAATGGTTAGGCTCCATTCATAATGAAGAATGCCGTATTGATGCCATTGCCCAGTCGTGGGCGGTCATTTCCAAAGCAGCGCCAAAGGACAAGGCTTTATGTGCAATGAAGTCATTTGATCGCGAACTCGTGGATCGAAACCTAAACGTTGTGCACCTCCTTACACCACCGTTTGACCATACGGATCCAAGTCCCGGTTACATACAAGGATATCCACCTGGAGTTCGTGAGAATGGAGGTCAATATACGCATGGTGTGATTTGGAGCATTATCGCCTGGTGTCAACTCGGTGAGGGCAACAAGGCGTTTGAGTTGTTTCATATGTTAAATCCTCTCACGCATGCCCAGACGCCTGGCGAGGTACGGAAATATGCAGGTGAGCCATACGTTATGGCGGCAGATGTCTACACGGCGGATCCACACAAAGGACGAGCCGGTTGGACGTGGTATACCGGCGCTGCAGGGTGGATGTATCAGGCAGGTATGGAGTGGATCCTTGGCCTGCGTCGCCATGGTGAACGGCTGTACATTTGTCCATGCATTCCGAAAGAGTGGCCGGAATTTTCCGTCAACTACCGTTTTGGGAGTTCAAGCTACAAAATTACTGTAAAGAATCCGATGCGCAAGTCCAGCGGTGCAACCACATTTACAATAGATGGGCAGGAAACTAATATTGAGGAGCATGCCGCGGGAGGCGGTCCCTATGTCGGATTACGCGATGACGGGCAGATCCATCAAGTAGTTCTAACGTTGTAGGCAGTGTGTATTGAGTTATATAGGACAATAAGGCACTGTACGGCAAGTTCGAACGAAGAGCAGCCGCATAAAATCTGTCAACGGCCTTGAGCAGAAAAAAACCGTTTAAAATAATATTAAAGCCATTCCACAGGCAAAACTTTCTAACTAAATTCATAGAAGAGCTGTCCCAAAATAAGAATGAATAAACCTCCAAAACCACTGTAAAAGTGGAATTGGAGGTTTGTCTTTTATAATGAACCGATTGCTTTCAAAGATACTTCTCTGACTTAAACTAAAGTAAAAAGGAAAAAGACTGTTCATCGCCATTTCGCAGGCGAAGACAGTCCCTAAACTAAGCTCTCATCAAGCTCTCGTCTTTATACGATGCCTTCTAAACAAAAGAATGATCAAAGAGCTTTTGGAAAAATCCTTTGTATCATCCGATTAAATTCTTCAAAAAATCCGGTAATGGGTCTTCCTTGCTGAACATCTCTAACATAAGTATTTACTCGATTAACGAAATCGGGATTCGTCGATACATAAACATTTTTAATGTTTGGGTCCGTTGCACGTACTTGTTCAGCAATTTTGTTTTCAATTTCTCTGCTTAACTGAATGTTATCAGCTAATACCGCTGCAACATAAGCATTTCTTTGAGTGACTAGAACGTTTGCTGTCCGAACGCCGGGAATCCGAACAACTTTGTCCGCAGCTTGATTAGCAATATCAACACGATTCCCTAAAGGCACCGCCTGCTGCCGAATTGGATTGCTTTGGTTTGGTGCTGTTGGAGGCGAACTAATTTGTTGCCCCAATTGGTTCCCTTTATTCGCGCAACCTACAGCCAGAATCGACATCAATGTCATTGTTATGATGATTTCCTTTGTTTTGGTTTTTTGGTTCATTTTTCTCACCTCTGCTTAAATATTTTCACTTTTAGTATGCATGTACCATCGGATTATCATTCATTATGATTTTTTATCAAAAATTGGCTTAAGGCTATTTTTAGAATCAAAAGACGAGCCTATAGATCAATTTGGGGAACTCCTTTTATAACTTACCCAAAATCATTAACTTTTATCAAACCAATGGCTCTGGTGCAAAAATATTTTACGTGACTGAATTGGTCATTTCACCTTTATTCTTAGTTTGCCAAACCATTTGATGCCCCATATCGCTGCAACCGCAGCAATTACCACAAATAGAGCTAGAAGAAGGTATCTGTGTATCGTTTCAGTAACCTCCCGCCAATGTTCTCCCACGACAATACCGAGAGTGTTAAAGGTTAATGCCCAAATCACCGCTCCCGGCGCTGCATACAAGAAAAAGGTTCGACTAGGCCATTTGCTTATCCCGGCAAAATAAGCAGTCAAATGACGAACGCCGGGGATAAAATATCCGATAGTCACAGCAAATTTTCCAAACCTTTTAAACCATTGCTCGGCATGCTCCAATTTCTCTTTTGTAATATGAATTTTTGCACCGTGTTTCACCAAGAGAGGATACCCGAATTTGTGTCCGATCAAATAACTGACAGACATGCCTAATAAACTTCCTAAAACGGAAATGAGCAAAGTTGGGAAATACTGCAACTCTCCTTTGGAAATGAGATACCCCGAAAACGTCATTAAGATTTCATCCGGAACAGGCAATCCTAAAATACCGAGTGCCAACGACCCAAAAATTCCGATATAGCCATAGTGGGTGATAACCGACAAAATATTCTCCTCGATCAAGTCTTCTACTCCTTGCATTATGAGGTTATTTGCACTGTTTTCTTTTTATTTTCCCCAGAACTCATACCGTCATCATACCCAAAGAAACCTACAATATACCGAGGAGAAACAGGTAGTTGAACCTGATTTCGGTAAACCGTCATATTCGTACCACCTTACGCAACAATATCTTTTTTAAAACTGTAAAATATGACGAACTCAAACAGCCATTTTGCCTGAATCAGGTGGATGGAAATATTTCATCAGCATGAATGAGATGAAATCTAATACACAATAGAAACTGTACCGAAAAAGGAAATGATCCTATCGGACATTAAGTACATGATGGGGTGGTGAACAAGCATGCGATGGAAGACATTATTACGAAGAGGTCTAAATACAAGAACAAGAACAACGTTGATGTCTCTATTCGCCTTAGGCATTGGTGCAACAGCCTATGGGATAACAAGGCGGCGTAGAAATGGAAATGGGAATCGCAACAAGTGGCAACAAGTATGGCAACCCCTAAGGAAGATGTTTCCGACAAGATAAGAAGTATGGGCTGCCTAAAGATTTTCAAAAATAACCGCCGTTTTTCATCAAAAAACGCGGCGGTTATTTTCTTTTATATGAATAGATTCGCATCCAAAAAATAGTAATATCATTCGATCTTTTTTGATTCGTATTTTAAGTGAAAAATAATCCATTTCCAAGCTTCAAATACATCAGATAAATTAACATCATATATAAGCCACAATAATTGATTAAGATCACTCTTATTATATTTCCTCAAAATTATCCACTCCTTGTCAGGAGTAGTATTTGCATGATTTTTAATTAATATTTATAGCCAAGTACATGGCATCGTTCTCCAACACATATTTATTCATTTGGTGAAAATAATATGGGTTAGTATTGTTTTCGTGGACTTGAATTATGTTGGAGGTCAAAAAATGATGAAGGTATTGTATCGATACATTCAGTTGGTATTCGTCCTGTCTTTATTGTCCATGCTTTTCGTACATCAATCTTCGGTAAATGCCACGAAGTCACCGAATACGATGATCATCTTAAGTGTACGCTCGAGCCCCACAGCAATGTTGGAGAACAAACTCGATCTCAACAGTACTAAAATGGCTCAAATTTTGAAAAAAGCAAAGTCAGAAAAGGCCCCAATCCCCTTATCTTTAACAGATATTTATGTAACAATCGTGCAAGCAGGCCGGGAAAAGCATTTCCGTATGGAGCAATCAGGTAACTTATGGAATGAAACGGAATTAGAACGACTTGTTCTCGCCAAAAAAACGGTGGTTCAACTGCAGACCTATGCAGAAAACCTAAGAAGAAACCATTATGGAAAAATGATTCCTTGGGAAGAGGCTCAACATATCGTGCCTCGAAAGAGCATCTTCTCCGTAACGGATGTAGAAACCGGCCTTACGTTTCGCGTTCAACGGCGGGCCGGGAGTACCCATGCCGATGTGCAACCACTCACGAAAAAAGATACTCAAATTATGAAGGAAATTTATAATAATCACTGGAGCTGGGAGCGGAAAGCAATTCTGGTTCAAACGGGCAATGAAAGGTTGGCTGCTTCGATGAACGGCATGCCCCACGGCGGAGACGGTATTCCGGACAATGGCTTCTCCGGCCATTTTTGTATTCATTTTTATGGCAGCACGACACACCGATCCAACTATCCCGATGTATTTCATCAATTGATGGTGCATAAAGCTGCGGGAAAACTACAGGCATATTTGGATGGCGCGCCACCGTACGCGCTAGCAGAAATCTTTATTGAGGCAATGAACAGGAGGGATTCTGATTTCCTTCGGCAAGTTTCCGAAGGAATGTCCCAGCAAACACTTAATTTCTTTGTAAAAGAAATGGATAAGCTAACCTCTATTCGAATAAAAAAACCTAAAAGAATATCAAACGAGAATGGCCATGATAACAATTTATCTGTAGAAATAAAACTGCTTATCGCCCTCCAACAGAAAGACCAACAGAAAAAAAATGCGATTTATCATTTTGTCTTTACCCGAGAATCAAAACAATTCCCTTGGCGGGTTAAAGACATTCTCACGGATAAGGGGGACATAAGGAGCAAGGGAAAAAAAGGGGGATGATCACAATGTTGGATCAAACTATAAAATTTTTTTCTATAAAAATACTTTGTGTTTATTTATTATTTGGGTTGGTAGTCAATAGTTCTTATTTGTTAGTTGATCCAAACTTTTAAACTCATATCCTCGGTTCCGGGCGTCATCAATGATTTTGCCCAAAGCCTCCGCATTATCCTTAGAAACAGTATGTAGCATAATCACCGCACCTGGATGAAGCTGACTCATGATATTATCATAAGCGTATCTCCATCCTTTTTGAACCTTCGTATCCCAGTCTTTATAGGCGATTGACCAAAATACATTGGTGTATCCCAACTCCTTACTCACTTCAAGCACCCGTTCACTAAATATGCCACTAGGGGGGCGCATAAAGTGCATCTCTTTTTGCCCTGTTATTTTTAAAACTTCATACTTTAACTTTTCAAGTTCTTCTTTCAGACGGCTATTTGAAATTTGACTCATATCCGGGTGACTCCAAGAGTGATTCCCGATCACATGCCCTACACTCATCATTCGTTTTAATAGTTCGGGTTGATCTTTAGCATAATGTCCTGTTACAAAGAAAGCCGCGTGCACTTTTTTCTCGTTTAAAATATCCAAAATTTTTACCGTATACCCGTTCTCATATCCATTGTTAAAAGTAAGATAGATCTCTTTTTTCGTCGTATCGCCTAAGAATATGGCGCCATGTTTCTTTACAATTTCCTTGAATCCTTCATTATCAATAGAAGGAAGTGCACTGTTTTTGCTCTTTACAAAACCATAGTGATAAGGAACATCTTTAGCTGCCACCGAATTCAAATTGAACAGCGTAACAGATATTCCTAACAATATAAATAGCAGGATATATTGTTTCATTTAAATTTAACACTCCCCGGATGAAAATTCTTATTATTTGAGGATCACGGGAATTAACGTTCTCCTACAGTATTAATATTCTTTGGTCCAATCAATTGAGAGACTGTTTGAGTTTGTTTAGAAAGTCCAAAGATTCATTTTATACTCCTATAAAGACATAATTATAGTAGTATTTTGCTTTCTTTACACAAAAATAATTCTCCCTTATAAAAATTTTATCAAATAAAGATTATAAACCTATAATAAGATGATTTCCGCTTCGTAATGTTTCCATTTGAATATATAACAGGCTTATTTGAATATGGCCAAAGGCCAGCGAAAAGTTTGTTCTTGACATGTCACGTTCGAGTTGATGCGTACATCATTTTTTGGTACTA
>JAQBPR010000034.1 GCA_028287395.1 Bacilli bacterium | reverse complement strand
CATGCAATTCAACTTGCGTCTTAAGGATAAATGCGCGCAGCGCCTTGATTTGATCCGTTGGAACATCCAATAATTCAGCGCCATAATAATTGGCCAAAAACGGAGCATCCGTTCTCATGATGATTGCACTGCAGGATAACTGTACGCCAATATCAACCTCTATTGAAACCTGCTCGCCTTTCTGCAATTTAAAATCACCTTCAAATGTAAAACCAATCCCACTGAGACTCACATTAGTCACTACTACGTGCATAGGTTCGGAGAATAGTTGAATCTGATTGCTTTCACCAGGACTGAATCCTTTCAGCAGACCGGAACGTTCCAATTCGATCCGCGTGTGTTGGCGTTTTTCAGCAAATTTTTTGCGGTTTTCCGGTGGATTAATGACGATTAACGAACCTTTGTCTTTCGCAATCACTGTTGTACTGAAATTGAAAATACCAACCGGTGTATAGACGGTCATTTTCACCACATCACCCAGTTCAAAAATGCGGTAATCACCAATTTCAACCACCACCATATCTCCTTCTGCATAAGTAAGAATGCCTGTAGAAACATAGTCCTTTTTCTCCATGACTGTTCTACTATGTACTAATATGGACATCGTCGGTACGTTTGTCTCTTCTTTAAATTCCACATCCTTCTTCATAAATGAATAATCTCTTGCCATACTAGCATCCGCCTCCCTTAATAAAATAAAAAGCTGCCCTTGTGGGCAGCGCGCAATACCAAATAATTAATCCAACTAAACGGATTATTTTCGGTAACCAGGCGGTCATTGTGCTGCATCGAATGCACATTAGATCCTCGGCTTTGCGTCCTTGCCTTTCGACAAGTTTGCCTTTTCGTATCCTATACTTTTATAATTACATTATAACCTTAATCAGGAAAGACAGCAATTGGCAAACTACTTTTTATAGGCATATTTAACTATGCTCGTGAAACTTTTAAAGTTATCCACAGTTTTATCCACAACATGTTAACAACGAATAAATGTTCGATTTTTTTATCCACACTTATGATATTTACTAGCCAAAATAGGAGTATAGGAGGTTCACAGCGTGGAGATGCATGATAAATGGATGCGGGAAGCCATTCTAGCTGCTAAACAAGCGGAAGAACTCAATGAGGTGCCCATTGGCGCCGTTATCGTCTGGAATGAACAAGTCATCGGCAGAGGGTATAATACTCGTGAAACATCGTTCGATCCTACGGCCCATGCCGAAATAACCGCCATCCGTCAAGCGAGTAAGGCTTTAGGTGCATGGCGATTGTTAGATTGTACCTTATATGTCACATTAGAACCTTGTCCTATGTGTGCCGGAGCTATCGTGCAAGCACGCTTGCCGAAAGTAATATACGGCACACCTGACCCGAAGGCCGGATGTGCCGGAACATTAATGAATCTATTACAAGAAGAGCGCTTTAATCATCAAGTAGAAGTGATCACGGGCGTTTTACAAATGGAATGCAGTGAGCTTTTAAGTCAATTTTTTCGTAAGCTGCGCCATAAAACTAAACCACTTTAAACCTATGGTGCAGTAGGACTTGTTTGTGTAGAAACTGCGTTGATTGTACTAGCAACTTGCTTTATATCATCATAAACCTTTTGCTTCTCATCCAAAATACTTTGCTTCAAAGCTACGATTTGCGTTAATGCTTTTACAGCCGCATCGGCATCCCCTGCTTTTACTGCAGCGTTAAAAGTCTTCCATGCAGCTTCCTTTTGCTGCTCTAACCCTTTGATCTCACTCCACTGCTGCTTCATTTGCAGCTCAATTGCTTTAATTGGCGCGAGTACTGTTATATATTGTTTACGCGCTGCTTCTACATTTTGCTTGGTTGCTTTAATCGTTTCGTTGTTCGCTTTAATTTGAGCTTCCACAGCTTGTACTTTCCCTTTGAGTTCATTTAGCTGCAGTCTAAGCTCTGTATTTCCCTTCTCGTCTTTATTTTTTGTTCCTTTAGGTGCCTTCCCTTGCTTCAGCTGCTGGCCCAATGATTTATATTGATCCAACAGATCTTTATTCGCATCACGAATGGCTTTATTTTGGGTATCTATATCTTTAATCTTCTGAATATCATCCGTTTTTTCACTAGAACGAAGCGCTTTAATGGCAGCGTTATTTTTGTTGTTCTGATCTTTCATTGTTGCTTCTAAATCCGTATCCTGTTTGCGTAAATCAATTAAATGCGTATACAATGCGTCAATTTGTGCAAGCAAGCCGCTGTTGCTAGAATCATAGGTTGATGTCGTTGCTGTTGCTCCATAAGTAGATGATGTGGTCGTATCATTTGAACCAGTACCGGCAGTTGAGCTCGTAGAGTCATCGGCAAAAGCAGCTTGCATTCCAGTAAGACTTATAGCTAATACGAGCAATAGGATTGCTTTTTTTCTTAATATCATCTTAATTTCCTCCTTTAAGTTTAGGTTTTATGATTTATCGACAATCGTAATAATCGCTGTTCCGTTTTCCCCGGAAATGAAATCAACCGTTTTGTTGAATTGTTCGCCAACAAAGCGCAAAGGCACAACTATATGCCCATTCAAATTTTTGGCGGGTACATTCAAAGCAGGGCTGACAGGTTGTCCATTCACTAAAGCGTTTGTTGAGTCCTGTGTTAACTGTAAGGACGTATCCAAAAGACGGATGCTCGCAGTCAATGTCTTCGGATCCCAATCAACTTTCGCGCCCAATTTCTCCGTAATTTTGCGAATGGGAATCAACGTGCTTCCATTTAAAATCACGGGATCCACTTCGTCATTTCCATCTTTGAAATTTACTTTGTCGCCATTGATAAACACAGAAATTTTACCCGGGCTATCGGCTTGATAAAGTATAACGAGCTCTTCGTAGAGTTCCTTTTGATTTGGGGCTAACGATATTGCTTTATGTAAGGAATTCATAGCGCCGCTGTTGTCACCTGTAAGCTCAAGCGCAATAGCTAATTTCAAATGATCTGTTGCATCTGTGCTTGCCTCTGCTGCAGCTTGCAGAGTTGCTAGCTGATCCTTAGCTTGATCGCCTAGCTCCGCTTTTATTTCCGCCACTGTAGGCAGGGTACTAAGTGTTGAGACATTGCTTGTATCCGGAAGTAAAACTTCGCTGGAATTGCTCTGCTCTGCTTGTCCAATGTCCTTCAGCTTAGAAAGCGCGTCTTCTGTTGAACTTGCAGCAAAGGCAGTCGTCGAAATCGATAAAGCAAGAATCACGATTGCGATACCTACATATTTTTTCTTCACTTTAAAACCTTCTCTCGTTTGTGATTTGGGTTCATTTCCCTATATTAATCGATAATTATGAAGAAAGTATGACAAAGATCATTTCATACGACAAAAAAACCATTCCGCAATACGAAATGGTTTTTAAAGCGGTTTCAGTTACCCTAATACTTGAACCATATTCAAATTTTGGTCCTTGCTCAAATCAACAAAATCACTGAGAATACTGACTAGAGGGTTCAATTGATTGTGGGGATTAATCATCACAATTTTCGCTAATCTGCCATCCGTCAATAACGCCTTATTACCGACTGAAATGCTCATTATTTTTTCAACAAAAAGTGTTGTGATGCTGGGATCCAGCTTGCCAAACGCATCCTGATGCATTTTATGCAATACTTGATGAAATGGAATGGCATCGTGGTAAATCCTTTTCGAAGTCATCGCATGAAAAACATCAGCCACAGCAACAATTTTACTCAAGATATCAATCTTGTCCCCTTTTAAACCAAGCGGATACCCGCTTCCATCTTCTCTTTCATGATGCTG
>JAQBPR010000252.1 GCA_028287395.1 Bacilli bacterium | reverse complement strand
TTCCTTATAATTTCGAATATTATCAACCCGCAACTATTTATGAAGCCGGCGCCCTATTTCGGCAGCTGGATTCGCAGGATAAAAATCCGCTTTATTACTCAGGCGGCACAGAAATCATTACACTTGGAAGAAGCAATCAAGTGGTTACGGGAGCCGTAATCGATCTGAAACGCATTCCGGAATGTCGCGTGCTGACGGTCCGCGAGCGGAAGCTGATTCTCGGTTCTGCTTTAACGTTGTCCGAGCTTTACGATTCCCGTGTGTTTCCTCTGCTCGGGGAAACGGGAGCCGGTATTGCCGACCGAAGCTCCCGCAACAAAATCACGTTCGGCGGCAATATTTGCGGGCAGTTCATTTACCGCGAAGCGGTGCTGCCGCTTCTTCTGACCGACAGCGAAGTACGGATCGCCGGTCCCGGCGGCTTCAAGCAGGCTCCGATCGCTCAGGTGTTCGACCGCAGCTTGCAGCTTGAGAAGGGGGAGTTTCTTGTACAGACGCTCACCGATGAAAGCTTTACGCGTATGCCCTATGTGACAGTGAAGAAGCGAAAAGTCGCCGCGATCGATTATCCGCTCGTGACCGTCGCCGCACTTCGGACGAATTCAGGGATTCGTGTTGCTTTCAGTGGCGTCTGCGCCTTTCCATTCCGCTCTGCGGCTGTCGAAGCGATATTGAACCGCCGAGAGCTGCCGCTAAAAGCAAGGATCGACCAAGCGGTCGAACAGCTTCCCGCTCCGATCCTCGATGATATTAAAGGGTCGTTGGCATACAGGGAGCTTGTTTTGAAGCTTACGTTGGACGATGCGCTCAAGGTGTTGGGAGGGGAATGACATGGCTGGTATAAACCGTTATTCGGTAGAGCTGAACCTGAACGTGAACGGGGAGCCGCGGGTCGCCGCCGCCCGTCTGTCCGATCTGCTTTTGGACGTGCTGCGAGAATCGTTCGGTCTGACCGGCGCCAAGCCCGGCTGCCGGAATGGGGATTGCGGCGCCTGTACGGTGCTCGTTGACGGATGGCCGATGAAATCGTGCCTGATGCTTGCGGTGGAGGCGACGGGAAAAAAGGTTACGACCGTCGAAGGATTGAAAGACACGGCCGTCCAAACAGCCTTTGTCGAAAAATTTGCGTTTCAGTGCGGGTATTGCACCTCGGGATTTATCATGAACGTTTACGCGTTGGCCCAAATCCATCCTCATGCCGATGAGGAGACGGTCAAGGACTGGCTGCAATCGAACATTTGCCGGTGCACGGGATATGAGGAAATACGCGAGGCCGTCGCTTCGGTATTGAACAGGGTCTCCTCGGTAGCGGACGAAGGCTCTTTGTAGAAACAATTGCGGCCATGCATTCGGCCGATAGATCCTATTAGGCATATAACCAATCATGATAGCCGCCTGACTAAATATGATGCAAAAAAACGTTAGGCAGGTGTCAGGAAAAGAGAGAATAACGGACCTCCGATGATTGTAATAAATTTTCTATAGGGGTCTGACAAGTATAAAAAACAAATCTATCGATTTGTTGGGTCTGCGTTTTGGCTGAACGGAAGGAAGCACCTCTGGGATTTTTACACTGCGGTTTATCCTCACGCAAGACTTTTAGGCAGCATCGCCAGAGTAATGTAATAATGCGTCTCGATGAATGAGATGAACCCTTGCAGAATGAAGGTTGTTTCTCATGAAATATCCTCCTTTCCGTCGAGACGCACCAGACTTAGGATTTAGCGCGCCTCTAATCTAATGCGCCGACTACTGTTAAACCCGCACCACACAAGGATTTTTCCATCTTTTATAAATGTGTAAACCGCGCTTATCCTTCATTTCCCGCACTAATCCTTAAAGGAAAAGGAAAGGTTTAGCGTGCACGCTTATCTCACGTCGTTGCGCGGAAAATGTTTAGCGCGGCTCGTGTGTCGACGATAACTCGATTTCCAAAATCAGTCAAGTCGAAAAATTATTGATTTTGACATAAGCCAAAATATGGTTTATATTCAAATATATGCGCGCGTATGGCGGAATTGGCAGACGCACCAGACTTAGGATCTGGCGGGCGACCGTGGGGGTTCAAGTCCCTCTACGCGCATCACAAGAACAAATAGCCTCTGAGATCAGTTATTGACCTTAGAGGTTTTTAGCACCTTTCCTAGTAAAAAAACATCTAATAATATTTTCACATACGACACATGTGAGAAAGTAGTATTTTGGAGCCATATATACCTGTGAATTATGATTGCTCGGAGATCAAGGAATGTTTTTTAGAAAATATTGTTTTTGAGATATTGCTACCAAATCAAATAAGAGCAATTAGTATAGCCAGCAAGGGTTATCTAATTGCTTTTTTTAAATTACGCCACTAATATAAAAATTGGAAATTTATGATATAATTTTATCAATTGAGTAACTAAATATTGTTAATAATAAATGTTATGGAGATGAACTATGAGGAGCCTTGTTGTTGGCAATGGCATTAATATTCAATTTGGTGGATACGAGAATACCAATGAATCAATTTTAATACGTGCGATTAAAAGTGTCAAAGAGGACGATTTTCCGCGCAATTTAATTACAGCGGATACAGACGATATTATATCTTTGATAGGACACCTATTTTTAGAAGTACAATTGTTATTAAAAGATGGCTATGAAAAATATACAATATCTTCAGATGAAAAAGATGGGTTAAAAGACTTAAAGTTGAGATACTTAAAGTATAGAAATTTGAAGTTAACAGATATAGGATTTGAGGATTATTATTTGATTTATGATCTATTCTGTCACAAGAAAAATATTAATAATCCCGAAAAGTTTCATGTTAGAGAAGGTCTCAAAAGTTTTTTCCTACACTCAATCTATAACAAAGGTAAAGTCAATAAAATTCATAAAAAGTACTCTAGAAAGTTAACCGATTTTTTTCTTGAATTTAATAATATTTTCACAACAAATTACGATAAAAATATTGAATCATTTATAAATAGAAAAGTCCATTATTTGCACGGAGCCTTTCATATAAAAGCCGACATTTATAATCCTGATTCTTTTAGAAATAAATTGTCAGATAATCCAATGAAGGATTACGATATTGAAAATAATTATTACTATTTATACTCAAATGCTCTAACTACATATAGCGGTTATTCCAAGAATTTTTCGATAAACATGGCAGGAACTGCCAATATAGCAGTAGAAAAGTTTGCAATGGGATATATAAGCAATCCAACTGTAAAAAAAGATGTGGATAGTTGGAAAGGAGATAAAAATATTATTGTTAACAATTTATATGAGTCCATCATGTTAAAAATTAACAATCCCGAGCTCAAATTTGAAGAGAACTACCCAATAAGTGATTTTATAACTATTGAAGATGAATTTTCAATTGTAGGATTATCCCCCAATAATGATACACATATTTTCGATATGCTTAATAATAATGATAAGCTGAAAAGTGGGGATTTTTACTATTATAATAAGAACGAAATTAATACGGTTAACAAACTTCTAAGTAATATAAGTATGAATTATTATGATGTGAAAGAACTCTGGGGAAAATATAAATGAAAAATGGGAGGACTTTGATGAATATTAGTAAAGCTGAATTTCATAAATTTGCAGAAGTCTTCAGACTTACAACTGGAAGCACAATGAAAGATGGAGAGATTTTAAACGGATATAAAAAGTATACCTCAAAAAACCGATTAGAATTGTTTTCTAAAATTGATTTAATAATCAAAGATAGAAATATCCCTTTTGATAAAGCATTACCTTTAATAACAGTAGACTTAAATGTACTGGCTGCAGAGGAACAAACCGATCCCGCAATTTTACTGATGATTTATGTGGCTAGTCTTAATAAGTATAAAAACAAAAAATACAACAATACTTCAACTCAATCCAAAAAAATTCATGACACTTAGATTTGGAGATTTATTTTGTAAGTTTGATGCTCTTTGTTGATAGTGAGAAAGTAAGTAGTATTGTGAATCTACATTATCTGAAACTAAAAATGAAAAGCTCATGCAGATACAATGCTTGAGTGTTAGAAGCAATAATCAAGCAATTTCAAAAGATGTTCTTTCACAACCTGTTTCAGAACTGGATGAATACAGGTCCGTTTATAATTATGGTCTTCATGGATTAATAAGAACAGCAAAAACAGTTTGGACAGTGAAAGGAATAATTGAATCGAATCAAGAGGTGTGGGATAAGTTGAATGTCTGGAGTGGACCTGATGAAAATGGAAAACAGGTTAAAGCCATATTCGCCGGACCTGACTTAGTGGACAATTTAATGTATCTTAACCATGTCCAAATCAGCCTATCGGTAAAATATTTATAACAGATATGTTAAAAATAACTTGATGTTCTTTAAGGCGGAAAAAGGAAATACAGGTAAATTTAATCTGGATTCACATGTTTGGAATTTTGATAAGTAACATGTTTGACAAGTACGTAACGGAACCCGCCTTAATGTCTTCCAACACTTGCGACTTTTGTTTCTCCCCTTCGTTTTGACGATCGCGCGGCAGGAAGGCCAGCGAAGAAGCTGACAACAGAAAGGCAATGCCCATTACGCCGATTGCCGTCTCGATACATAGCTCTGGTAAACGAACGTGCCAACGACGGGTCCGAAAATCATAAATACCGCGTATAACGTTTGATACACCGCCATGCCCTTTTGCACTAAATGTTCAGGCACATGCAGTTTGAACAGCTTCATACCGGAGGGTTGCGAAAATTGAGATAATATTGCCGAGACTAACGTTGCGAAAAATACTGCTTTCCACGAACCGTTCGCCATTGCGATCAGCACCGCGAGAATGGAAACCGCACTTAACAGGTCGCACCACACCATTGTCCTTTTCGGCCGCCAACGGTCTGCGAACGTCCCTCCGATAAATGAAAATACGAAGATCGGTGCGTACTCCGCGACGGAGATGAGCGAAACGGCGAACGCGTCACCATGAGTCATTTTTATGACGTAATACAGGATGGCGATATTTCGCACCCAAATACCGATTTGCTTAAACAACGTGGACATCAAAATCGCTTGCACGAACCGGTTGCTTAGTAGCAAAGATGCCGAAGCAAGTTATTATCACTCATGTGTCTCTCCCTTTCTATTTCCGCTTTTTCTTGGAAATACCGTAGTTCACTATAAATTAAATTATACATGGCGTTCCAATTTCGTAAAAGGTTCGCCAGAAAGAAAGATTGTTCAGTCCCAAGACCGATTCCCCTCATTCCCCCCGACGTTGGGATGCAGAGTAAGCCTCATAATACGATTGAGTTCTCAAGTTGAATACTTTACGCAGTAATGCAAACAGCGTCTGTAGAGAGAGTGAACCAAATTGGGCTCCATTGCGGAACCGCGGAGAAAATCCTTGCGGTTTTTTTGTGTTCAAAAGCGATAAATTGGAAACAATACCAAACGATGTGGCTTCTAGGAGGTTACAAAATGATCCATCATATCCAATTGACTGAGATTGTCCTTATTGCGATTGCTTTGTTTGTAATGTGGTATGCAAATGCCAATTTTAGCACATTTAAACGCGTCGTTATTGGTCGACCGATGCGAACAAGAGAGCTTCATGCAAAACATAACAAACTGTTTTGGCTGATTGCTTTACCAATTCTATCTGCGGATCTTTACTCTTCGGTTGCGTACGGTCCTGAGGCAGGATTGACGGAACTTAAGCATCTCGGAAGATCGGCTCAATGGTTAGTACTGCCTATCACTTCTGCTACAGTCTTGCTTTTATTTATCCTAATTCTTTCTTATATCATGGGCATCATGGCCTATCCGAGCGGCGGCGGTGCGTACTCGATCGCCAAGGATAACTTCAAGAAGCCATGGGTCGCCCTTATTGCCTCGAGCTCGTTGCTTGTGGATTATATATTGACGGTAGCCGTCTCTGTTTCCGCAGGTATTCAGGCGGTAGCTTCGGCTTATCCAGTCATTACGCCTTACAGCACCTCACTGGCTATAATATGTGTGTTGTTGTTGGTTATCGTGAATTTGCGGGAACTGGCGGAGTCGGCCACCATCTTTGCATGGCCCACATTTATGTTTATGGCAAGCATGATTTTGATCATCGGTGCAGGTTTTATCAATGAATTTAAGTTCGGATTTGTGCAAAGTGCAACTCCGCCATTTGGCACAGTTCCGGGCGGTATATCCTTGCTCCTCATCCTGAAAGCATTTAGTTCTGCTTGTTCAGCACTCACAGGGAT
>JAQBPR010000246.1 GCA_028287395.1 Bacilli bacterium | reverse complement strand
AGCATTACAGAGTTAAATTTTAGGTGCTTTTCCTTCGTTGATTTGTTTGATGACTTCCAACGGTACTTTCGGCTTGCGGTCATACGTTAAGAGCCCGTTGATTTCCTGCTCGACATCAGTCAACTGGGTATAGCAAAAACCTTGTACTATCGGCGATTGAAGCAGAGGTTGCGTAACGGCAGTATAACATTCGATAAAATCTTCTTCGTTATTGGCAGCGGAATATCCCCAGCCTTCCCAATCGCTTTTGCGAAATGAAATGCCTCCGTACTCTGATACAAGAATCGGCGCACCTTTATACGGAAAACTGGGTACATGAATCCAGCGGTTAGCCGGTTTGGCTCCGACTGCATTCTCCACTGAACTGTATCTCGATTCGAGTACCTCCTTCCGACTTTCATAATCGTGAATCGTGCAAATATCGGATTTGACGTGTTCCCAGCCATCGTTTGAGATGACTAAGCGCGTATCATCGAGTGATTTTGTCAGATGATACATTCCGAGCGCGTGCTGCTGCTGAAATGAATCCACCAAAATATTCGGCACCCCCCAGCTTTCGTTCAGCGGCACCCAAGCGACGATGCAAGGGTGGTTATAATCGCGTTCAATTGCCTCCTGCCATTCCAATGTGATACGACGAACATACTCTTCCGAAAAAGCGGCGGCGTTCGCCATTTCTCCCCAAACAAGTAACCCCAGTCGATCACACCAATACAAATAGCGTGGATCCTCAATCTTTTGGTGCTTGCGCGCCCCATTGAAGCCCATTGCCTTTGTCAATTCCACATCCTGCTTAATAGCCTCGTCACTAGGCGGCGTCATGATCCCCTCGGGAAAATATCCCTGATCTAAAACAAGCTTCATATAGTAAGGACGGTTATTCAAACAAATCTTGCCATCCTCAATGGAGATTTTCCGCATACCAAAATAACTTTTCACTTGATCGACCGTCTGATCTCCGTCCAACAGAGTGAATTCGACTTCATACAAATTCGGATTTTCCGGTGTCCACCAGCGACCTCTACCATGATCGTTAAAGTCGTGAAGTCCAATTCGACGTATAATTTCTGTTTCGTTTACCCGTACCGTTTCCTCTGATACAATCTCATCATGAAAAGAAACGATTATTTTCAAACACAGGCTTCCGCCGTTCAAGCTTCCTTTGACAAATGTTCTCAGCTTAATCTCATTCGTATCCAGGTAAGGAGTTAGCTTTACCTTCTCAAGATAGGTAGCGGACAACGGCTCTAACCATACGGTTTGCCATATTCCTGTCGTGCGGGTATACCAAATTCCATCTGACTCTTCGAGCCAGTACTGCTTTCCTTTGGGAAGGGTTTGATCCTTACTAAAATCTTGAGCTTTCACAACGATCACATTCGTACCCTCGTCCAATTGTTCTGTGATATCAATAGAAAAAGGGGTATGTCCGCCTTCGTGATATTTCACCAACTGACCGTTTACCCATACCCAGGACATGTAATCGACTGCTCCAAAATGTAATACAATCCTTTTATCTGTATATTCAATGGGCAAAGCAACTTTTTTACGGTACCAAACCACGTCATGAAAGCCCGTCTCGCCAATCCCGCTCAAACTGCTTTGAAAACAAAATGGAACTTGAATACGCCTACTGAAATCGTGTTCTAAAAACCACTTTTCCTGATCCCCAACCTGTTTATCATCATATTCGAATTCCCATTCGCCATTTAGATTAAGCCAT
The DNA here is from genome assembly GCA_028287395.1 of Bacilli bacterium. Classification (GTDB taxonomy): domain Bacteria; phylum Bacillota; class Bacilli; order Paenibacillales; family NBRC-103111; genus Paenibacillus_AC. The sequence continues at coordinate 2,792 of JAQBPR010000246.1, read as the reverse complement.
TCAGATCGTTCAAATTGCGGACGTGGATAGTCCGTTCTATACAATTGTTCTGCCATTTACTTCGCCCCTAGATTAGATTAAATTAATTATTGCAATGTACAGTGCAATTTTACAATATATATTATTAATTGTAAACTGAAGATAGAAAAAATTCGTTCGGGGGAATCGACTATATTACACCACAAAGATAAAATGAAGCTTGTCCCACCTACACAAATACAAGAAGTAGCAAAAGCGCTCTCTGGAGATTTAAGACTGCGCATTTTGGAAATTCTCGGAAACCAAACGTTGAGCGTTTCTCAGCTCATGACGGCTCTTGGAGCAGCACAACCGACCATATCGATCAATGTGCAGATTCTGGAGCAAGCTGGGCTACTTATGACCACACAGGGAACAAACCGGGAAAAGCTGTGCGCTCGGATTCACGATACGCTTCTGCTTCAATTACCCAACGTTCCGGGACAAGCTCTGCATGAGTTGGAAGAAATTATAATGCCTGTCGGTATGTTTACGGATTGCTCGATTCGTCCTACCTGCGGCCTTGCCGGAAAAGAAGGGATCATCGGATCCCCCGACGATCCCAGAAGTTTTTATTTGCCTGAGCGTTCAGACGCCGCACTTCTATGGTTCAGTGATTCGGGATATGTGGAATATCGTTTTCCAAACCCAATGCCGCCAAGAACGGATCTTTCCGCACTCGTTCTCAGTGCAGAGCTTTGTTCCGAAGCGATGGGATTTGATGAGGATTGGCCTTCGGATATTACCCTATTTATTAACGAAAAACGAATCGGAACAGTGACATCACCTAGTGATTTCGGGAAAACACGAGGGCTTTATACGCCCAATTGGTGGGTATATGGAACTCAATACGGATTATTGTGCGAATGGCGTATTGAAATGGATGGAAGCCTTTTAAACGGAAAATCGAGCTCCAACACCTGCTTACATGATTTAGACTTGCAATTCCAACGTCCGATTACAGTGCGTTTTGAGGTAGAGGCAGATGCCAAAAACCAAAAAGGCTTAAATCTCTTCGGAGCAGCGTTTGGCAATTACGCGCAAGATATCAAACTAAGCTTTATTCGGGAAAACAAGAAAGATGACAGCCAAGGTATTTATTGAAGTCCAACTCGATTTTTTTTGGATCTCGTAATACATATACTTTTGAATTGCGTACAACTAACATAATGAACAAGTTCACTTTCATAAACTTACTTAGTTGATCTTAACAGAGGGGGGTTCCCATTCTTATGCCTGAAAAGATAAAGCTGCAAAAATTCGTGGATGAACTGCCTATTCCAAACACGTTATCTCCCAAGAAGCGGAGTAATAATAGTTCATATTACGAAGTGACCATGAAGGAGTTTTCTCAGAAGCTGCACAGGGATCTTGGACCAACCCGTTTATGGGGTTATGAAGGAACATTTCCTGGTCCCACATTCGAAGTGATGAAGAATGAAACAGTGTTTGTGAAATGGATTAATAATCTGCCCCATAAACACTTTCTTCCCGTTGATACAACGATTCATGGTTCCGAAATAACTCTTCCAGAGGGTAGAAGCGTTGTACATTTACACGGTGGAAGAACGCCTGCCCATAGTGATGGTTACCCTGAAGCATGGTTTACGAGAAATTTTGAACAAACAGGACCTTTGTTTGAACGAGAGGTTTATACCTATCCAAACATTGAGCGAGCCACAACGTTATGGTATCACGACCACACGGTAGGCATTACAAGATTGAACGTCTACGCGGGACTCGCGGGATTTTATCTCATTCGCGACAATCATGAACAATCGCTTAATCTTCCGAGAGGAAAATATGAAATCCCGCTTTTAATTGTGGATCGCTCGTTCAATCCAGATGGATCACTTTACTACCCCAGCAAACCGGATCAAAATGATGCAGGTCTTCCTCATCCTTCGCTTGTCCCTCCTTTTGATGCGGATACAATTCTGGTAAATGGGAAGGTTTATCCATTTTTGAATGTAGAACCAAGAAAATACCGATTCCGAATTTTAAACGCGTCAAATGGTCGAATCCTTACATTAAAAATGGAATCCAATCAACCTTTTTATCAATTTGGCACGGATGGCGGCTTTCTTGAGACAACGGTAAAAATAAATGAATTTATACTTATGAGTGCCGAGCGTGTAGATGTGATCATTGACTTTTCTCAATACTACGGCCAAACCATTATCCTCAAAAATGTCACCAAGAATGCCTCCCCCGAAACAACAGACGTCATGCAATTCAGAGTAACCGTTCCGTTAAGAAATTCAGATACCAGTTCCATTCCGTTTTATTTAGGGAAAATAAACCGGCTTCCAAGAAGTATGGCAAAGCGAACAAGAGATTTAACGCTCGTCAGAATTAAAGATCAGTATGGTCGATCCTTGAATTTATTGGATGGGAAAATGTGGATGGATCGAATATCCGAAAGAATTGAACTAGATACCATTGAAATTTGGCGAATCATCAATATAATCGATGATGATCCTCACCCCATTCATCTCCATTTGGTTGATTTTCAAATTCTTGATCGCCAGCCTTTTGATGTTTCTCATTTTCAAAAAACCGGAAGCCTTTTTTTACGGGACCTCCCACTCCTCCTAATCCCTATGAAATGGGATTAAAAGATACTGTTCGGACTCCCTTTGGTTACGTTACATCCATTATAGCCCGTTTTGGACCCTTCACCGGGCGTTATGTGTGGCATTGTCACATGCTGGAGCATGAAGATCACGAAATGATGCGTCCCATTGAGATTTATAAAGCACACGACTGGAGAA
>JAQBPR010000245.1 GCA_028287395.1 Bacilli bacterium | reverse complement strand
AACTTAAGGGAACTCGCTTTATCATCGTCAATTTGGATTGGCATTTTAATTCACCTTCCTGCAAATATCTTTAATTTAATTATCTTGAATTAAAGATATAATATTTCAACTTCCGTGTCAATAGTTTCCTATCAAATATTATATTTCAAAAAAAAGGGGGGTAAACATTTTGAAATATCCTTCCATTTAGTGCAACAAAAATAGGAGTCTTTTTTATCAACGAACTTTCTATAACGCAAAAAGCACTCCGGTTTGGAGTGCATAAATAAAACATGGTATTCAATCGAATTATATGCCGCTAAGGTTCTGTAAATGTATCGACATAGCGACTCCATAATTAATTAAATTTGATACAGTTTCGAGTAAGCTTTCGATATCCGATGCAACTGCTCGATTTCCAGTCGATTGGTCGCAGTAAACTCAAGATGATTTTTTGAACGACAATGGTAATTGGACATTATACCCTCTAGCATTAAATAGTATTTTGCGTTAACAGGATATAACTGTTTTTCAATTAAAGACGTCATGCTTAGAAAGCTGATTAGATGCTCGGCTTCTTCTGGTTTCTCTGCCCAGTTTCTATTCAGCCAAACATACAAATCAGGGTGGAAGTTAGCCATTATCCCACTATATCCTGCGATCCCCAATTTCAAAGATTCGAGCAGCGTTGCTGTATTTGCATTATATATTTTCAGGCCAGTCCCACCAACAGCCTTCATTTTATCTTTCATATTGCCCAAATCGCAGCTAGTATCTTTAAGAAAGAAGAATCTTCCTGTTTCTGAACACCATTTCAACAGCTCTGGGGAAATAATCCGCTTGTAAGGATGCGGACATTCATAGAAACTAAGTGCAATATTTTCCGGAATACATTTCAATAAATTTTCGAGATTTCTCTTCCAGATTTCATCCGACTCCTCCTGCTTGGCAAGTCGATTGGTGATTAACACTACCGCGTCTACTCCCGTTTCCGCGATCAATTTGATTTCATTCACTTGATCTTCGAAAGAATCTGAAATATGACCTGAAGTGATAACCGGAACACGCCCAGCAGCCTTTTCCTTAACAAACTTTGCAAGCTTTACTCTTTCTGCTAAACTCAAAAAAAACATTTCGCTGGATTGGCAAACCGCAAAGAGACCATCTACTTGGTTACTAATATACCATTCTATTATTCGTTCCAAGGCCACATAATCTATCTCATTGGATTCCGTAAAAGGGGTAATCATGGTCGGCCAAACGCCATTTGATATTTTCATCTCCATTTAGTAACACTATCCTTATTTTTTATTTTTATTAAAACTAAAATGGAGCCGCATCCATTTCATAACGGAAAATTGAGGGCTCCATTTATGCTGCTTAATTCATTTGATATTTTGCATTTTCACTCAAAACTGTGGTTATATTTATTTTATTTTCTTTCAGGAACTTTTGGACATAGTTTGCCGCATTTCTTTTTTCTTTCTCCACTGCTGCTGGATCGCGTCTTAAAGAAGCCTTATGCTTAATTAGATAATCTTGTAAAATCTTTGGATCAAGATCTCTTGGCTGCACATTGTTTAAAACGCATAAGGCCGCTGCTGATCCGGAAGCTTGACCAATGGCCATTACACCGCCCTGTGTTCTAAAAGATCCGTGTGCTTCACTGGTAGCAGAAATACATCTGCCTGAAATGACGAGACCATCCATTTTGATTGGAACAAGGCACCTGTACGGAATATCATAGGAATCTTTCAAATCAACCCATGCCCCTGAGTTATTCGAATCTTCGCCATAGCCCTTTTTCCCGGACATATTGTGGACATCAATCGGAAAATACCCTCTAGCTATAACATCATCAAACTTTCTCCCCGAAGTAACATCTTCTCCAGTCAGAACATAGTTTCCAATAATATGCCTTGATTCACGCACACCCAATTCATTTCCAGTTGTACTTAGGTAAGCATTTTCAAAGCCCGGAACATATTTAGCCATAAATTTAACGATCGATTCAACCTGTCTGCGTCCGTCGATCTCACCTTGCGTCCTGTCATCCGCATTCGTTGCATCCATGTTTATAACCCTTGTTGAATTAAAATGAATGACCCCAGGATGAACAGAGTTTAGAAGAAGTATGGAATCTCTTCCTATATAGAGCTCTCCCCGTTCCGAAGCTAAGCTTACAAATTTTTTAAAGCCTTGAGCAACAAAATATTTTTGCGAGAGTTTATCGGAAAATTCCCGCACAGGCACATAGTCGGATTTCCATTCGAAATCGTCTGGATTATCCACCATATACTGGTATAGCTTGTCAATATCCACATTGCTCATTTCAAACATCAGTGTTGCGGGCTGCGCTTTTCCATCCTTCTTACGTCCAAAAGTAAACTCTGCACCGGCACGCTCAGCAACATCGCCATCGCCTGTCGCATCAACAACTATTTTAGCCTTCAATATATTTTCTCCGGATTTATTGACTACTTTAATACCGGTCACTACATTATTCTCGACAATAGTTCCGCTGAAGAAAGAATGGAGCAATACATCTACCCCTGCTTCCCTGCACATTTCATAAGCAACATATTTATATCTTTCTCTATCGTAAAAGCACTGATAGGCTCCGCTCCCATGTTCATATAGGACCTTTATATGTCCCGGACTCGCACCATATTCCACCAGTCTGTCAATAAATTCACCAGGAATCCCTTTGACAACCTGCTCATCTCCATAGTGGAACGGAGAAATAGGCCCAAGAGCTGCGGAAGTAGGTGCACCTCCGAGAAAACCATTCTTATCCACTAAAAGCGTACGGACCCCCGCTCTTCCCGCAGCAATCGCTGCAATAAATCCTGAAGGGCCGCCGCCCATGACAATAACATCATATTCTTTAGTAATCATTTCTCTCTTCCTCCTATTAAATATTATATATACTCAACTATTTTTTATTGCTGTTATACGTATTTGCTACAGAATCCAAAGTTTCTTTAGCAGAAGCATTCTGGAAAACAATCTTTTGAACTCCTTTGGCCAATTCCACACTCAATTTTGTATAGTCTGCAGGATAGTATTGAATTTTTCCAAACTTGCTAGCACTATCCTTCCATTGCACTAAATCGGCATAATTTGCTAATTTTTTTACAGAAGGTTCATCAAAAACCGAAGATAGAACTGGAACTACACTGGCTTTTGCCCATTTTATCTCGGATTCCTTACTGAGGAAATATTGTATAAACTCCCATACTTGATCAGGGTATTTTGTATTTACACCCATTGTTAATGTTTGACCTGCCGCAACTACCGGAGAAGGCTGCCCTTTCTCAAAGGGAGGTATAGGTGCAGATGCAATATTTTTGCCAACATCTGATCCTCTTATCGCAGAAGCTCTATGAGACCCGGCAAATGCTGTTGCGATATTCCCTGCCTTTTGCGCATTTGCAATATCATCTGCTGTCATTGAAATCGTCTGATTAGTCATCCCGCCTTTAGCTATCATGTCTTTGTAAAATTGAGTTGCTTTCACTCCGGCATCACTATTAAATGTAGCTTTTCCGTTTTTATCAAAAAGTTCGCCTCCTGCTGCTATAAGAACAGGTACAAATGATTCCATAAATGATGCGGCATATGCTCCCTCAGAGAATCCAACCGCATACCCAAGTCGATTATTATCCCCTACTTTTTTGGATGATTCAATTAATTCGGGAAGGGTTGCAGGTACGGAAAGCCCGGCTTTTTCATAAAGATCCTTTCTATAATACATGGTCATTACTCTTGCTTCCCAGGGGATAGCATAAATTTCGTTGTTAATTTTTAACTGATCCTCAGAATAAATATAGTCTTTACCCCCCTTAGCCAACCAATCTTTGGCGTATTTCGTTATGGGCTGTATGGTCTTTGCTCCAATATGCATTTGTAGAAGTTCTGTATAAACATTTAATATGTCGGGACCGCCGCCTGATGCAACAGCCTGAATCACTTGAGAATCAATTTTGGCAAAGTTGATTCCCTCTGCTTTAACCTTAATTTTATCGTGACTTGCGTTAAAGCTTTCCACAATACTTTTTAATGCTTCAGACCGAGGATCCCCTGTTTGATCAGGATTCAGAAATGACCAAAATGTCAGTTGAACCGGATCCTTCGAATCAGTTCCTGCACTTGAAGACGGTGAATTAGAGCTGGAACTTCCTGAATTACAACCAACAAGCGCAACAAGCATAAAAACTGTAATAACGATGAATAATGTTTTTTTCACAATTCAAAACCTCCCTGAGATTATTAACTCTATTTTCATAGGGCCATTTATTTAAACCATACTCTGAGTTGGAAAGCATATATCAAAATATGGGTAATTTTTCGTCGAATACAAGGATTATCCTTTGACAGCCCCTGCGGACAATCCATCGACAAACTTGGATTGTAAACAGATAAACAAAATCACTATAGGGATGACTGATATGATAACTGCGGCCATAAGCTGCCCCCAATCTATCCCATATTGTGTAATGTAATTATAAAGACCTACCGAGAGAAGCCTCAAATTGTCTTTAGTTGTAAAGGAAAATGCTACAAGGAAATCGTTCCATACATAAACGGCTGAAAGAAGTGCGCCTGCGGCCAGTCCAGGCTGTGAAATCGGAAGGATGAGCTGATAAAAAGTCCTTAACGGTGAACAACCGTCAACCTTCGCCGCTTCTTCTATTTCCTTGGGGATAGTATCAAAAAATCCCTTTAAAACCCAAATTAACAGAGGTGTCCGCCAGGCCGTATAGATAATAATCATGCCAGCAAATGTATCGTATAAGCCTACTTTTACTGACGTTAGATATAATGGAATTAGAATAGCAATTCCGGGTATCATCGAGGTCATGAGAATAATAAACAGGATCAGCTTTTTTCCTTTAAAATTAAATCTTGATGCTGCGTAAGCTGCATGTGAAGATATAAACAAGGAAGCCACGACAGATATAGATGAAACTAGAATACTATTTGAAAAATACCTTAGAAAATTAGAATGAAACAATACGTTAGTATAGTTATCTAAGGTTATATTCATAGGAATCCATTTGGGCGGATACTGAACGATAAGTGCCTCAGGTTTAAGAGATGTACTAATTCCCCAGAGAATAGGAATTAAAGCAAAAGCCGCACAAACGATTAACAAGCCATATGTGGAAAATTTCTTGAGTATTTCTAGAGAAGCAGCCTTATTTTGCATATCTTCTGAAGCCCCCTTTCTTATTATCATTATTCATTCGATTTAAGCGCTCTCACGTATACTAAGCTAAGTAAAATATTAAATAAGAATAAAAGAACGCTAAACGAAGAGCCCAAACCAATATTCCAATTATCGAAGCCTTCCTTAAATGCCCTAAGACTTAAGGTTTCGGTCGAGCTAAACGGTCCGCCGCCTGTGTACACATAAATTAAGGTAACCATATTGAAATATTCCAGACTAAGCATGATTACGGCAACCAATATCGTTGGCTTGACAAGAGGCAATGTAATTTTACTGAAGGCCTTCCATCCGGTTGCACCATCCACTTTTCCAGCCTCGTATAATTCTGAAGGAATGGTTTGCAATGCGGCAAGCACCAGGACCAATGATATTGGGAATGTATTCCAAACATTAGAAATGATTAGTGCAATGTTTGCACCCAAAGGTGTGTTTAAAAGATCCACCTTAGGTCCACCTAACTTCTCTATTGCGTAAGTAATGGGTCCATAGTTCGCATTGGTCAACCATTTCCAAAGAAGCGCAGTGACAGTTTGGGAAATGACCCAAGGCAAAATGATAAGTGTTCTTAAAAAAACCCTATATCTAATTTTTGCATTCAATAAAACAGCAAGTAAGGTACTTAAAGGAATGACGATGATAATAGAACTGAATACATAAACAAACGAATTTTTAATATTTTGCAATCCCATTTGATTCTTAAAGATAGAAATAAAATTTTCCAACCCAACAAACTTGACTGCTTTAATGTAGCTGGTCTCGTACATACTCCATTTAATTGCTACACCAATTGGATAGAAAGAAACTAGCAGAACCAATAATAAAGCCGGAGCCATGAAAGCTAGTGCAATCCATTTTTCGTTATTCCTTTTCTTAATTATTTCCATACCTAACCTCCGTTTTAATAAAAAAGTTACTTCTTTTATAGTCAAATGTTGGCTATTTACAACCATAAATTGGAGCTATCTCTTATAACCTATCTTTATATAACCTGTGATACTATAAAAGTAGATTTCTTCACTAACCCTTTATTCAATATCGCCAATATTATTTGTATCCGTTTACATCAAACTTTGATTTTCTCGATTAATTTTTTAATTTTCAAAGAAAGATTGTGTTCTACATTTAAGAACATCGTTCTATTTAATTTACAAAAAAAAACAAGTTTTACATCGTAAGCTTTTTAGCATTTTCTAATTCTACTGAAGTTGCCTAGATATTGCTTTTTTATGCTCTTCAAGTAAACTTGCAAAAAATTTAATTCTATTATCATCAAAACGAAGAGATGGACCTGATATACTAATGGCGGCTATAGGATATCCCTTGCTATTTAGAATGGGTATTCCTACACCCATTATTCCATATTCATGTTCCATATTATCGATGGAATAGCCTCTATTCCTAATATTGTCCAATTCCACAATCATTGAATCTTTATCCGTTATTGTCCGTTCAGTAAATTTGTGAAAGCCATCTCGAAAAATTTCGTCAAGTTCTATTTCAGGTAAATAAGCCATTATTGCTTTTCCTGTCGCTGTACAATAAAGCGGTGCCGTAACACCCATCTTAGATTTTTCAATGATTGTACCAGATGTGCAGGCAAAATCTAAATAAAGCAATAACCTTTTATGCAATATTCCATAATAAACCATTTCATCAGTTTCATTAGCTATTTTTTTGATATGCGGAAGGATATAATCTCTTTCATGCAAATTACTACTTATGATATTACTTAATTTCAAAATGTTCAAACCAAGTTTGTATTTGCTTGTCAAAGGATTTTTTGTTAAAAAGCCATGCTGTTCAAACGTTGTCACAATATTATGCACATTACTCTTGAACAAACCAAGCATGCTGCACAACTCGGTAATTCCAAGTTCTGGCTTGTCAACAGAAAAACACTCTAATACATTCAACGCTTTTGATAGTGACTTTACTTTTACATTTTCCATAATATCAGTCTACCTTTCTCTAATACAGAACGCTGTTCTCAAATATATAATGACATACGCTTTCATAAATGTCAATTAAAATTCTATCTGTCTCGTTTGTCAGTTTTAGGTAAAAATCGCTTCCGTAACGCAAGACGAACAGGATGTAATCACCATTCTGATCAACGGGGTAAAGCAGAACTACGCTCATACCTTTTTTCAAACGGGCAACAGAGAATCATTTAGAGTCCTCATCGTCTGGAGTAGTAACGAACCTAGGGAGCTTTCTCTGGGATAGCGATGACGCAACGGAAACTTTTGTTATAACGGTTGTTTCGGTTGAACTGAAATGAATCAATCTGTTATGCTATTCCATGGAGATAACCGCATCCCGATTCGCAACAAGCAGACCGATTCGATCGTAGTTATAGGAAATATATAATTAGCAAAAAATACAGTCAACATAACGGAGGAAATTACAATGCTAAAAATCGCAATCATAATTGGCAGCACGCGTCCAGGACGCAGAGGTGAAGCAGTCGCTCGATGGGTACACGAGATCGCACAAAAACGCAGTGACGCTGAATACGAACTCGTGGATATTGCAGATTTCAATTTGCCGCTATATGATGAACCAAATCCGCCTATACTTGGTCAATATACGAAGCCGCATACGCTGGCTTGGTCAGAAGCAATCAATTCGTTTGATGGTTATGTTTTCGTGACGCCCGAGTATAATCATGCCATCTCCGGAGCGCTCAAAAACGCCATTGACTATCTTTTTAATGAATGGAAAGATAAGGCGGCAGGCATCGTCAGCTATGGCGGTGGCACAGGAGGGGCTCGAGCGGCAGAAAACCTGAGACTCATCTTGGGTGAGCTGCATGTTGCTGACGTACGTGCTCAAGTCACTCTTTCGCTCTTTACGGATTTTGAAAACTTCAGCATTCTGAAACCCGCACCCCGTCAGGAAGCAGCCGCCAACACGCTGTTCGATCAAGTCGTCGCCTGGAGCGGCGCATTAAAAGCGTTGCGTTAACACTCCAACCAACCGAATAAGAGCCGAAAAGCTGGATTGGGTTCGCCTGATCCAGCTTGTTTG
>JAQBPR010000225.1 GCA_028287395.1 Bacilli bacterium | reverse complement strand
CAGGATCGGTTTGTTTGCAGGCACTTACAGTTCAACTATTACCTATACTATAGCAGCTGGGCCATAAATTGACACACCGTGGAAAAGTCATAAAATGACAAACTGAAAAGATAACTTAAGGCGAAAGATGAAGCAGTTTGCGAAACAGGGATTTCACTTTGCTACACTTGGTACGAGCACATTTAGTGTTCATTTTATGAATCCTTAGACTTGGATGAAACTTCAGCTTTATTCAGCGAGCTCCAATATGATATAATAAACTCAATAAACAAGTCGACACCTTAAACGGGTGTCGTTTTCTTATTATACAAGCGATCGATCTAATAGAATTGCTACGAGACACCATAGAGAGAAATAGGATAACTGGAGAGATGCACTTTGAATACAGACATCAACATAATACAACAACCCAAAAAGCGCATGCGGGTTTGGAGATTGTTAAAGAAGATACTATTCATCCTTATGAGCTTGATCGTCATTGGACTTGTTTTTTTGTTCTTAACACCATCCGGCACTAATATTCGCGAAAAGTTAGCTGAAACTGTAATTATGACGCAACATCGTAATTGGGCCTGGATTTTTGTAGGGGTAGCTAAACGGGATCAAATGATTGCCGATAAGATCAACAGCGGTGAGGTACGTGGTGCAACCCCTTTAGATCCAACTATGATTAATATTCATAAAGCAAATAGAAAAGAGGGTGCCTTAATTAAAGTTGAGGATATTTCCGGTCCGCGTTGGAAAGGGAAAAAAATCTACGTTTATGATCCAACTGCTATTCGCGTTGTTGTTCCAGCTAAGTCTGGAGCGGGTGAGACAATATCTTCCATGGTGGAACGTACTGGCGCAGTCGCAGGCATAAATGGCGGAGGGTTCGATGATCCAAGTGGTCTTGGGAATGGTTTTGCTCCTATTGGATTTATCATGTCGGGTGGAACCTTGCTTTATACTGGATTGAACAGTTATGTTCCTCAGCATGTAGTTGGCTTTACTGATAAGGGATTAATGATTGTTGGGAAATATAGTATAAATGATCTCGTTAAGCAACATATACGAGAGGCGGTTACTTTCGATCCTCGCATTATTGCAAATAGGGTTCCGCTAATTACCAAAGGCGATGGTGGTTCTGGCATACAACCGCGAACTGCAGTTGGTCAAAAAGCGGATGGTACCGTTATTTTTATTGTGATTGACGGACGTCAGTTTCCTTATAGCATCGGAGCAACAGAGCGAGAAGTACAAGATTTATTCATACAAGACGACGTTGTAAATGCTGGTTTCTTAGATGGAGGAGCTTCTTCAGAATTGGTAGTCAGAGGAGAAGGAGTCGTTACACGACCTTCAAGTCGGTTCGGTGAACGCAGATTGCCTACAGGTTTCCTGATTTTTGATAACCCAAACAATTATAAAGCGACAAAGGTATGGGATGGCATTACAACCATTGATCCAGGCGGTGCCTATGATAATCCAGCTTACCTTAAGGAACAAGCGGATCTAAAAAAGAAACGAAATCTTAAAAAAACGAAGCCTAGCCCGACTAATACTAGCAAAGAACTGAATACCAGTGCTGCAAGTAAGTGAGTGATCGAACCCATGAAGGAGATTTGTCTGAAAATTAAGTGCTTTTGCAAATAGCAGATCTGGAGTATTGCTCCAGATCTTATTTGTGATCATTGGTAGAACAATCTTTTATTACGAGATATTCTTTTAAAATACGGATAGAAGCTCTAAAGCACGCGATAAGCTTATTGTTGTCATAAATGTGCTAGTCAAAGTCACATATTTGGTAGTCTGAAAATGAGACAAACCTTAAAGTGAAAATGTAACTATGTCGATATGAACTCGAACCTATTAGGAGGTGAATGATAAGAACATGATGGAGCAAGGATGAAAGGTGGAGTAATCGAAAATTATAATCGCTTACAAAAATTGGAGAGGCATGATTTATTTCTTGCATTCGTTGAAAAAATGAAATTAAAACATGCTCGGGAGGTTGAGAAATATGTTAACAACGATCTATTCTTTAAGAAGAAGTCATTTCTTGGTTCTTGCTTTGGTTTTTAGTTTAATTTTCGCACAATTTTCATTTACCCGATTTGCTTCAACTGCTTTTGCGGCAGCTTATGAAGCGGAGTCAGGGACATTAGCCGGAGGCACTGCAATTGCCGCAGATCATACAGGCTATACGGGAACTGGGTTTGTAGGAGGCTTTACGGATGCAAATAAAGGAAATGCATCCTTACAATTTACGGTCAATGCAGCAACCGCGGGGAGCTACAACGTTACTTTAAGGTATGCAAACGCTTCCAGTTTAACACAAACTTTAAGTGTGTATGTGAATGGAACGAAGATTAGACAAACCTCATTAGGCAATTTAGCAAATTGGGATACATGGGGTACTAAAGTCGAAACACTGACCTTGGTTGCGGGAAACAACACGATTCAATACAAATATGATACAACAGATACGGGCAATGTTAATTTGGATAACATTGATGTTGCTAGTGCAGGGGCAACACCCACCCCAACACCGCCCCCGGCCTCAGGAGGCACCTATGAAGCGGAATCCGCCGCATTATCTGGAGGAACGGGTATCTACACCGATCATAGCGGTTATTCTGGAACTGGATTTGTAGGCGGCTATATTGATGCGAATAAGGGAAATGCGGCTACACAATTTACAGTCAATGCCGCAACCGCGGGGAGTTATAATGTTACTTTAAGATATGCAAATGCATCAGGACTTACTCAGACATTAAGCATATATGTAAATGGAACCAAAATAAGACAAACTTCATTGGGCAACTTATCGAATTGGGACACATGGGGCACTAAGGCGGAGGCGCTGACATTAGTTGCAGGGAACAACACGATTAATTACAAATATGATACAACAGATACGGGTAATGTAAATGTGGATAATATTACTATTGTTAGTGCTGGCGGAACGCCAACACCAACACCAACAGTAGCCCCTACAGCAACACCGACGCCACCTCCAGCATCTAATGGAATTTACCAAGCGGAATCCGCCGCTTTGTCGGGTGGCACAGCAGTTGCCACAGATCATACAGGATATACGGGAACTGGCTTCGTCGGTGGATTTGGCGATGTGAATAAAGGAAATGCGGCTGTGACATTTACGGTGAATGTTACATCAGCAGGAACCTATCCTGTGACTCTCACCTATGCAAATGCTTCGGGTCCAACGCAGACGCTCAGCATATATGTTAACGGAACAAAGATTACACAAGCATCCATGCCTAATTTAGCCAATTGGGATACATGGGGTAATCAAATGCAATCACTAGTTTTAAATAACGGCAATAATACCGTGATGTACAAATATGATACAACGGATACGGGGAATGTGAATTTGGACAAAATTTACATTGGTTTAATGGCGACGCCGACACCTACACCTTCGCCAACGCCAGTACCTACGCCAACACCGACACCAGGACCAACTTATTTGTACCAAGCCGAGGATCAATTTTTCTCCGGAGGAGTGTCGATAAATGGCACCTACTTGCAAAACTTCACAACTGTAGGAGCTAGAGTTATTTTTACTGTCAATTCAAGCACATCAGGAAATTTAAATGCGATTTTACATTATGCGAATGGATCAGGCAGCAGTAAAACTTTGAATGTATATGTGAACGGTATTTTAGCCGTAACCTCAACATTAGCTAATACGGGTGGAGCTACCACATGGGCGGACAAAACGGAAGTGTTAAGCTTGCGAAGAGGATTGAATACGATCTCTTATCAATATGACAGCGGGAATAGTGGTGGAGTGAATATTGATTCACTTCAAGTACAAAGCGGGATTGCTTTAGCCATACGCGGAGCGACGCTTCCCTATCAAGAATACGAAGCGGAAAATGGTACCACGACAGGACAGGTTTTCACTGCGAGTACGACAAATCTTACTGTAGAAGCAGAGTCTTCGGGTAGAAGAGCAGTTAAATTAAGTGCAACAGGCCAATATGTGCAATGGACGGCAAGTCAAGCCGCAAACTCAATGGTTATCAGATACAGCATGCCGGATTCCAGCAGCGGGGGCGGAACAACAGGGACTTTAAGTTTGTATGTGAACGGAGTAAAAACAACAACGTTAAACTTATCCTCGGCATATGCATGGACCTATGGAAGTTATCCGTATAATGACAACCCAGCGAATAGCAATGCCCATCATTTCTACGATGAAAGCCGCTTCTTGGTATCTAACATTCCAGCGGGCGCAACGGTTAAATTGCAGAAAGATGCAGGAGATACCGCTGCTTACTACACGATTGATTTGATGGATTTGGAACAAGTGGATGCAGCGTACACCATGCCTGCCAACTTCGTCAGCATAACGTCCTTTGGTGCTGTAGCAGATGATGGCATTGATGATACTCAGGCCATCATAAATACGATCGCGAATGCGAAGGCCAACGGTAAATCGGTGTGGATTCCAGCAGGAACATTCAAGATGATTGATCGTGTAGATGTAAATAATGTTCAAATTAACGGAGCAGGAATGTGGTACACGACGCTTCAAGGCACCAATGGTAAAGGTGGTTTTTTAGCCTCCGGAAATAATGTAAAGATTATTGACCTATCTATTACAGGAGATTCCAAGTATAGGAATGACTCTGCCGATCATGCCGGATTTGAAGGTAATTTCGGCACGGGATCCTTAGTCCAAAATGTTTGGATTGAACATACAAAAGTAGGATTCTGGCTATCTTCGGGCACGAATGGTTTGTATATTTTGAATGGAAGAATTCGTGATACATGGGCTGATGGAGTAAATGCATCCGGCGGTGTTCAGAATACGACGGTCAGTCACTTTAATGTGCGCAATACAGGCGATGATGCGATGGCTATGTGGTCTAATGGAGCGGCAAATGTAAACGATTCCTTCCGTTACATTACGGCGCAGCTGCCTATGCTGGCAAATACGTTTGCTATCTATGGCGGTCAAGACAACAAAATCTTAGACAGCATCGGATCAGATACAGTGACCGCATCTGCAGGGATCAATATTAGCACACGATTTGGGGCATCTGCCTTTGGCGGAACAACGGAGGTCAGGAGAAATACATTAAACCGCACAGGGGGTTATGAGCCGAACTGGGCTACCAGCTTTGGCGGTTTGTGGATTTATGCGGAAAATTCCAGTATTTCAGCCCCCATCGTAGTCGATACTTTAGTTATTAACAATAGTACGTATGACGGAATTAAATTGAGCTACAATCAAGCAATCAGTAATTTAACAATCAATAATGTTCAGGTAAACGGAGCAGGCGGGTATGGATTGAATATTGATGGTGTGACAGGAACAGGCACTTTCAGTTATTTGACTGTAACCGGCGCAGCGTTGGGCGGATTGTATAATACCACATATACCATAAATAGAGGTGCTGGTAATAGCGGTTGGTAAAAGAGGAATACTAGTCATTTGATTGATATGAACCGGTCAGGCTCCATTCCATGGGGTCTGACCGGTTTTTTAATCAGGTAACAATCGTACTAGTTTTAGTCATTTTATTATTGGTTGCCGGACATGGCATGCTGTATAATTGAAAAGATACCATTTAGAATTAGCTTTGGATAAGGGGGTCATCATGAAGAAAGCTACCATACGATCCAGGCTAATTTTAGGCTTTTGCCTCATTACGATTCCTTTAACTGTTCTCCTGTTATGGAATAGCTTGTATGCCACAAAGGTGGTTCATTCGCAGTTGGCCGTATCCAACAAAAATTTACTGATTATTTATATGAATAATACGGATAGCGTTTTGGAGGAAATCAATAAATTTCTCTACAAAACAGCGAAGCAAGACACCAATCTAATCTCGCTTAGCGAGTATGATAAAAACAGCTTTGAGTATTACGACAAGAAAATTCAACTCGTGAATGAGCTTTATCTTAATTCGACTTATTATAATACCGCAGATGTTTTGTTTGCTTATAGCTCAAGGCACGACGAGCTGCTTATGGCTCCACAGCAGCTTGTGACTTATGACAAGAAGCAGACAATCCAGGCGAAGCTGCTGGAACTTTTGAGGGATCGCGGCTTTATCCAGCATAACAGCCAATGGATGCTTATCAAGCTCGATCAAGAGTATGGATTATTGCGCGTAGTCGATACGGGCTATAATTCCTATATTGGCGCATGGATTGATCTCAATCGACTCATTCTGCCATTTCACCAGCTTAGCGTGGATAACCGAATTCAAGCACTCTTAATTTCCAATGAAGGCACACCGATCACAAAGCCGTTTGATCCTAATTTAACGGGACAGATGAAGTCGATTGACTGGATGAAATATATGAACCAAACTCAACAAACCTATAATATTATTCAGCTGAAGGAACGCTATTTTTTGGTGGATCAGCAATCCAAATTCGCTGACATTCGTTTAGTATTGATGATTCCGGAAAAAGATCTTCTAGAAGGTCTCACCTTTTTCAAACAATTGAATTATCTCATTCCGTTAGTCGTGGTAATCATTTTGATCCTGTATTTAGTTTTTCTGCAAAGATCGATTGTAAGACCTATACAAAATTTAATTCAAGGCATGCGAAGAGTTCGAACCGGTAATTTAACGGTGCGTCTCGAGGATCATAATTTAGCGGAATTTATTTTAATTAATGAGACCTTTAATGGGATGGCTAAGCAAATCGAGCATTTAAAAATTGATGTGTATGAAGAGCACATTCGCACGCAAAAAGCAGAACTGAAGCACCTTCAAGCACAGATTCATCCGCATTTTTTCATGAATTCGCTTAATATTATCTTCAATCTTGCCCAAATTAAAAATTTCGAATTGATCCAGAAGATGGCGCTGCACCTCGTCAAATATTTCAGATTTACGACACGTACCCATTTGTCAACGGTTAAAATAAGTGAAGAAATGGAGCACATAGGCAACTACTTAATTATCCAATCGCTGCGATTTCCCGAAAATCTAGTCTACGAAGTAAACATAGCACAGGAGCTTGAGGATTACATTCTTCCACCTCTGACGATTCAACCCCTTGTGGAAAATGCTTTAATTCATGGCTTTTCCGTTCAGCAGAATGAGCCTTTTAAAGTTTCGATTCTCGTAGAGGTAGATCCGCAAATGCCAGAAGAGTATATTCTAATCCAAGTCATCGATAATGGAAAAGGGATTGCTGCGGATGTATTAGAAGAACTGCAAACCAAGCTCTATTATGATTCGGAAGAGGGTCATATTGGACTTAGTAATGTGTTACGCCGCTGCAAGCTTTACTACAAAGCCGAAGTGAGCCTGACTTTTGAAAATAATATCCCCAAAGGGGCGTCTGTCAGCTTAAGACTGCCGCGTAAAATGTAAGCGCTTAGGAGGACGGTGATGGCATGTATAAAATTTTAGTGGTAGACGATGAAATTTATGCAGTAAAAGGACTTGTATCCGGCGTTAATTGGGATAAATTAGGCGTGGTGGAAGTGCTTGAGGCGTTTCATTCCCAACAAGCGAAGGAACTTTTAATTGCCAACGATATCGATGTCATGATCTGTGATATTGAAATGCCTGAGGGCAATGGTCTGGAACTGCTGGAGTGGGTAAGGGAAAATAAGTCGACGTTGGAGACGATTTTTTTTACGTGCCATGCCGAATTTGAATTCGCCAAAAAAGCGATTCAATTGGGCAGCTATGAGTATTTGTTAAAGCCGGTCGTCTTTTCCGAAATGGAGCAGGTGCTTCAGGGCGCCTTGACACGAGTGGATGCCAAACGGGAGATGAATGAAACAACCGAAGGGTTTCAGAAATATTACCAGCTCTGGCAAAGTCAAAAGCCGGTTCGCATCGAACGCTTCTGGCAGGATCTTTTGAGGCAGCGTATTCTTCCAAATGAAGAAGTGATTAAAACGGCCCTAGAATCCTATCCCTACGAAGCTGTTGGACAGGTTATGCTGATTTTGATCAGCTTGGAGGAATGGAGCAAAACGTTTAGCTCTCGGGACGAAGAAATCATGGAGTTTGCTTTGCAGAAAGCAGCGGAGGAATTGATTTTAAGTCATTTTCCAGGCAGTGTGATTAAGGATCATCGCGGCAATACGATGTGTATTGTTTATTTAGGAGATCAGAGCGTAGAGCCGCTTGAAATCAAACGATTGTGCGAGAATTATATTCGCTCCTGCAATCAATATTTTTACAGCAAGCTTTCCTGTTATGTTGGAGAGAAAGTTCCGATCACGGATATTATGAAGTCCTATCATGGTCTTTTGAATATGGAATATCGCAATGTGACGCAATCGAATGTTGTGTTGTTTGTACAAGATCAGGCTTTGGAAGAGCATGGAACGATTCTTGATTCGTTTCAAGACTGGGCGGAATGGCTGGAGCGCGGTGATGTGGATCAACTTAATAAAGATTTGGATGGTATCTTTCAAGATATGAATAAAGAGAATGTAACGGTCGAAACGTTAATTACGTTTTATCACAGCTTTTTGCAAGTGATTTATTATGTGCTGCATCGCAAAGGCGTATCGGTCAAAATGCTCCATGATGTAGAAAAATTTCCGCTTGCCACTGAAGTCACGTATTCGATTTATCATCTGGAAAAATGGGTAAAGCAAGTCATTCCAATTGTCATCCAATTGCTTTTCGCAAAGAGTCCAACAAATCCCATTGTGCAAAAGCTTAAGGCATATATTAACGAAAATCTCTATGAAGAACTGACTCGCGAAGAGCTTGCGTCTTATGTTTATTTGAATCCCGCATATTTATCACGGCTTTTTCGCAAAGAAACAGGGCTTTCTTTATCGGATTATATTTTACAGGAACGGATGCATAAAGCCGCAGATATGCTGCTGTGCACAGATAAAACAATCAGCGAAATTGCAAATAGCTTGGGCTACGATAATTTTTCATACTTTGCGCGGTTGTTCAAAAAAATCTATGGCGTGACACCGCAATATTATCGTAAGTCTCTGCATGCTTGAGGAATTAGGCAAGAGGAAAGGAAGAGCCGGGATGTATAAAATGAGAAAGTTATGCCTTAGCGTAGTTGTTTTATTCGCGATCATCCTTCCTTTACTGAATGCTTGCGAACAGCAGCCTCAATTGGTGGAAAAAGTGGCTACTAAGCCTGTCCCGACTCATCTTGTGATGGTCTTTCCGTCCTCAGCTGTGCCCAAGGATCTCCTGCTGGTTGAAGATGAAATCAACAAGTACCTGATAAAAAAGATGAACGCCACGCTGGAAATTAGGCCAACGCATCTAGGGGTATGGTGGGACAAGGTGGACTTGATGTTTGCATCGAATGAGCCTTTCGATTTGTTGTTCACAGCGGGATGGCTGGAGCTGGGTCAAGAGGTAGCCAAAGAGCAGGTGATCCCCTTGGACGATCTGCTTGAGAAATATGGGCAAGACATAACCAAAGTACTGGATCCTGCCATTGTGCAAGGCGGGAAATTAAACGGGAAAATTTACGGTGTCGTCACGAATAAAGAATTTGCCGCCACGAAGGGTCTCGTGATGCGCAAGGATCTCGTAGATAAGTATGGACTCGATCTCAACGAAATTCATGAATTAAAAGATTTTGAACCCTTTTTTCAGACTTTGAAGCAGAAGGAATCAGATATTGTGCCGTTGCAGACCCGATCGGATCGTACTCCCTTGACCTTGATGATGCAGTATGGAAAATACGATATGCTGGGGGATGGACCCGGCGTTTTGGATCGCAATAGCAGCGAGTTGAAGGTAATTAACATGTACGAAACACCGCAGTATAAGGAATATGCAGAGCTTATGTATAAATGGAATCAAGCCGGTTATATCAATACAGATGCAAGCACGACTAACGACAATGAAGTTTATGCGATAAAAGCGGGGAAAGCATTTGCTTATGCAGAGTCATTGAAGCCGGGAATTGAAGTTCAGGTTTCACGAGATACCGGAATGCCTATGGTTGCAAAGGAATTGACGAAGCCGTTCACCACAACCGCCGACACAACCAGCGCGATGTTTTCTATTCCCAGTACATCGAAAAGTCCGCAGGAAGCGATGAAGTTTCTTGATCTGCTCTATACGGACCCCTATCTTTTGAATCTGCTTGATTGGGGGATTGAAGGTAAGCACTATATCAAAAAGTCCGATCATATCATCGAATACCCGCCAGGTGTGGATGCAAGCAATGTAGGGTATAATCTGAATACTCCATGGGTGTTTGGAAATCAATTCCAATCGTATATTTGGTCGAATGAAGATCCGGAAATATGGGAGAAATTCAAGCGATTTAATGAAGAAGCAGATAAGTCGCTTGCCTTGGGCTTTGTTTTTTATACTGAAAAAGTAAAGAATGAGATAGCCGCCTGTCTTGAAGTCGATAAAGAATTTGGTCCCGCACTCAATACAGGCTCACTGGACCCGGCAATGGTTCTGCCAAAGTACTTGGCTAAATTGAAGGAGGCAGGAATCGACAAAGTGATTCAAGAAAAACAGAGGCAATTGGATGAGTGGGCAAAGAAACATCGCGTTGGATAGGTTTAATTTTCGACCTTTAAACAGAGTTCATGCGGAATTTTCCGCATGAACTCTGTTTTGTTTTATCTAAATTAGAGGTCATAATTTTAGCGTTATAAGTCACCAAATTATTAGTTTGAATACATCATTTTCTATATGATTAATATTCACCAAGCTACCGGATAACGGCAATCTTCCACGACAATTTAAGTTCAAATCAAGCTGAATATTAACAGATCTTAGGAGAGTGACTATTATGCCAGCAATTTTCAAAAAAAATCTCAAGTTAGGCTTTCTGTTCTTTATTTTAGTTTTTGCCCAAATCTTATTGGTTTCCTGCAAATCCTCTACTTCTCCCATTGTAACCATGCCACCGGCTGTCACCATGATTCCCGCTGTTCCCGTAGTTTATGAAGCGGAGCTAGCTGCTCTTTCCGGTGGTGTTGCGATAGCCAAAGACCATGTTGATTATACCGGCAGCGCTTTTGTAGGTGGATTTGTAGATGCAAATAAAGGAACTGCAGCTACACAATTCGCAGTAAGTATCGAAACGGCAGGAGACTACAATGTTGCTTTGAGATATGCAAATGGAACGGGGAGTGTAAAGACGTTAAGTGTTTATGTCAATGATGTATTAATTGAGCAGATCAGTTTAGACAATTTGAGCAATTGGGATAGCTGGGGTACGAAAGTCGAAAACCTTGCCTTAAATGCTGGAAATAATACGATCAGCTACAAATTTGATGATTCCGACTCTGGTAATGTCAATTTAGATAATATTAGTGTCATCCGTTCAACTGGAGGGCCAAAGCCAACACCAACGCCCCCTCTTCGAATCGGCGGTACATATGAAGCAGAGTCAGCTGTTTTACTCGGGGGTACCGAAGTGAGTTCAGATCACGACGGATTCATCGGAACTGGATTTGTGGGAGGATTTAGTGATGGGAATAAGGGAAAAGCCGCTATCCAATTTACTGTAAATGTTCCCTTAACGGGAAATTATCCTGTCTCATTAAGATATGCAAACGCATCGGGTACTGGGCAAACACTGAGCCTGTATGTGAACGAGAAGAGGATCAAACAAATATCGTTTGCAAATCAGGTGGATTGGAATACATGGGGCATTCAATTTGAAACGTTGTCATTAAATACGGGCGACAATACAATCGCCTACAAATATGATTCAACAGATTCCGGCAATATTAATTTGGATAATATCAATATTGGCCTGATGCCGAGACCTACTCCGATACCAACACCCATACCTGTGAAAATAGGACTTCCTACTGGAGATAAGGTAATTTATGAAGCGGAAAATGCATTCTTTTCAGATGGAGTTCAAGTAGCGACAGATTTATCTGGTTATTCCGCAACGGGCTATTTAAATTCATTTACAAATGAAGGGGCTAGAGCCATCTTTGCCGTCCATACCTCATCTGCAGATAAGTACGCTGTTACTTTAAAATATTCGAATGATACAGGTACGACAAAGACTTTGAGTATTTATGTGAATGGTTTAAAAGAACTGCAAACTTCACTAGCAGCCACAAAAAATGGCAGCACATGGGCGATGAAAGCGGAAACGCTGGCACTGAGGAATGGATTTAATACAATTTCTTACCAATATGATCTTGGCGATAGTGGTTCTATTAATATGGATCTTATCACTGTGGCTGATAGCACTCCTGCTGCGTTACGAGGAGCAACCCTACCTTATACGGAATATGAAGCTGAGGATGGCGTCATAGGGGGCGGTGCAACCATATTAGCGAAAGACAGAACTTACCTTTCCATAGCCTCCGAGGCTTCCGGAAGACAAGCTGTAAAACTAGCCGCTACGGGTCAATATGTGCAATTTAAGAATGCGAATGCGGCCAATTCAATGGTAATCAGATATGCTATGCCTGATGCAGTCAGCGGATCTGAAGGAATAACCGCCCCGCTAAGTATATACATAAACGGGGTCAAACAAAGCGTCAATTTGAGCTCCAAATACGCTTGGGTTTATGGCGCATACCCCTATAATAATAAGCAGGACCCTTCGTCTGGGCATCATTTCTTCGATGAGACCCATACGATGATAAATGTCCCGGCAGGCGCAACTGTAAAGCTTCAGAAAGACGAAACGGACACTGCAGATTACTATATTATCGATCTAATTGATATGGAGCAAGTAGATTCTCCCTACTCGATGCCGGCCAATTATATTTCGATAACGGATGCGCCATACAATGCGGTGGGTAATGGCACGACCGATAATACGAAGTCGATTCGAAATGCGATAAAAGATGCTACCGCTGCTGGCAAAGGCTTATGGATTCCAGAGGGGCAATTCCTGATTAACGACCGTATTAATGTGAATAATCTTACGATACGTGGTGCAGGGCCTTGGTATTCTTCCATCAACGGATGGAATGGTAAAGGTGGA
>JAQBPR010000205.1 GCA_028287395.1 Bacilli bacterium | reverse complement strand
TCCTGAAGCCCCAAGCATCCTTTATGAAAACACAAAATACAATTTCACGCTTAAGCATGGAGATGTAAATTACGATCCAAACGATCATAACTTAACGGCTGAATATCAGTCTATGTGGAACCACGTCAATAAGATAAAAACCACTTTCAGGCTTAAAAATTAGCCGAGGTTTCTCAAAATTCAAGAAGACAAGTCTGATGGTTGGAAAGTGCCGGAATGGAGAGTAGATTTGAAATGACAAAAAGGACGAGATTGTTCCTTGGGTTATTAGCTGTGCTAGTCCTGATAATAGCGGTTTCATGCCAGAAGGGCGATCAGGCTCACAGCGGAGAACAGCCTTTCAACGCGGTATCGTCACCGCAACATCCAACGACGAATGAAACGCAAGGAAATGGTGTGACTTCGGAAGCGATCATCGAACCGGTGATCATTGCGGAAGGAGCCACGGAACTGAACGGGAACAGGACAAAGGAAACGATCCGCGTATGGTTTATGAAAGGCAAGGAAGTCACCGACCCAAACCCAGGGGCATTTCAAGGGACGTTTCTACAAGGACAATTTGAGGTGGTGGCTACTTCAAACGATGGTAAAGAACTGGCTAGATTCGGATTGAACAATACCTTCGATGGTGGTGAATTGAGCTTTCGAAAAGACAAACCCTTTATACTTCAGTTCGATGATTATAATGGTGACGGATATCCAGATTTCACAATCGGACAGTGGGGAAGTAGCAACGGGAATATCTATTCAATGCTGACGATAGACCCGAACGGTTTCCGCATCTTGGAGAAAAACATCTATTCTTCTGATCATCGGGGATCCATTCGATATCGCAAAGTTGGAGATCACGCGTTCATCAATCAGTATTACGATCAACTAAAGGGGAATCTGGATGTCATCCATCGTTGGAAGAACGGAGGCTTTAGTTCGGATGCTCCCATCGGAGCGAAGGAAGTCCATCCGGCTGGTTTGGAGGACGGAGTTATTGATAGTTCTTCTGAGCTCACAGCTAAGAATGCAGCAGCTTCTAAACATGATGCATTTGAAAAAATTGCTGAAGAAAAGGCGAATAAATACACAGATGGTGATAGACCAAAATTCAACGCTAAAACACAAGCGGCTTTAGAATCAGATTATCCTGGTTTTTCAGGTCCTTATGAAATTAACCAAATTACAAAATTTACTGAAATACCGTTAGACTCCACTACTTCTAGTACATGCAACTTTGTAACGAGTGGAATTTCAACTTATAGCTGGATTTTCAGCGGGAATCTAGTTGATAAGCCTGATGAGGGTATTATATATATTAAATATTCAAGACATAAAACGAATGAGTTGTCCAATTATTTTGTCCAAATACCAAATGAAGGAACGATAACTTTAACAGGTGTTAATGTAGCTACAAGTTCTTATACCTTTAAAACTGAAAAAGGTAAAACAGGAACATTGGATGTTTCAAACAAAAAAGCAACTTATAAATTTGATTGATTATTGGCAAGAAACATTTTTAGGATTAATTGAGTCTATATATTATAATTGTTGTAAAACGGCGGTTGTCAAGCAAGTTGTCGCATGCAATCTAAATATGTATAGTTGTTAAGGTTCTGGTGCAAATATGAACTCGCATGTTAACATGGATAAAAAGTGCTTTGGAAAGTACGAGGATCATAGGAATGAAATCATCATCAGAATTATTCAAATGGAAGCATTTTGAGGCGGAGATCATATTGCTAACGGTAAGGTGGTATCTTCAATATCGATTCAGTTACAAATTGTGATTTGATTCTATCATCACCATACACCCGTTCTTTGCAAACAGCCGCTATTATAAACAGGAACATAGGATTGCCTATAAAAGTTGAATTTGATTTACATGAGTGGACTCCAGATAATTGGAAAGCCATAGGAATAGATGAAATAAAAGAACTATTGAAAGATTACATGAAACATAATGGAATTTACCCATCAGGTGAGAGTAAAGTATGGGAATCGAAAGAAAGTATATTAAACCGAATAAGGAATGTTTTACACAGGTATCTTGATAAATCAAAAGTAATGGTCATTTGTCACGGTATGGTCATCGCAACATTATTTGAACTTAACTCGGAAGAAGTAGAATTTTGCGGAATATTTGAATATGAAATTACTTAGAAGTAGGACACGAAACAAGTTGAATTATCGGCAACATTTTACGCCCATTAAATCTATAGCTCGACTAACAGGAAACGATAGTTTAAAATTTACCGCCTTTTCGATAAGCGGTTTTCGGGTCTGTCAATAATCAACATTAAAATTTAACATAGCCTAGAAAAAAGAAAGGGTTTAAGGAACTATATCGCATAGAAATACACTCTTTTCACAGGTTGGCAAGAGCAGTGGGTATCGGTACTTAATCTTCGATGTAGGCTAAAGGAAAAACGGGGAAAATGTAGAATTCTTATAAAGTGCTGTATTTAATTGAATTAATGATAGATGGAAGGTTTAGGTGGTAATACAGAAAGAGGGATGGTAAGGAATGCGAGCATCGGTATTACGAGGGAAACCGCTTTTAATGCCAAAGGAGTTGCTTAATGACAGATGGGTGGATGGCTCGACTAAAATTGAAATTCTTGAACTTATTTTATAATATTTCATTTAAACAAAGAGTCAGACTTACTTTTATCTTTCTTATTACATTGGCTATTGGTGTAACAGGTACGATTTCATATTTGATTGCCGAAAAAGAAATACAGAATAACGCTTTTCAATCAAGTCAAGATACAGTTAATAAATCTGCGCAAATTATCGATGATAAGCTGAAAAGTACCGAATTATCCATTAGGTCTATGATGCTGACGGATGCTTATAGACTGATGATGTTAGATGTGCAAAGTAATGATCTCCGCGGATATTATAAGCATTTATCCGATTTACAGCCTGAGTTCTCTCAGTTAAGCTTCAACGACTCACTTATACAGAGTATCCTTATTGCCACGCCTATCGGCGACTTCTATTCTACTAATGATTATCGTGTACCTTCCAAATCATTTTATGATTCTGATATGTATGAAAGGATTAAAAGAAGTAAACAGGGACTATGGGTTGAAGGACACACAGATCCTTTTTTTGCAGATGGCAAGCGTGTGATTTCATTAGTAGTCGAAGGAATTAGTCAAGACGCGCAATTCGAAACGATGAAAGTGTACGTTGTTGTCAATATTAAAGAGAAAGAGCTGGCGGAACTAACGACTCACAATCTATCAAGAGGGAATCGTGATTACTTCTTTATGGATACGAAAGGGCAGGATGTTATTCGGACGGACGGATCCATGAATATTAAGCTTGAAAAAGAGGCAGGATTTTTTCGGAATATGTCTGAAACAGAAGGTTTCTTCTTTTACCCATTTAATAATAAGAGTTATTTGGTCAATTATAAAAATTTGAATAGTGTAAAAGATTGGATTCTTGTTGGGGTTCAATCTAAGGAACAACTCCTACAGCATGTCAATGATATCAAACGTACAATGTTATATGTCAGTTTTGGCTTTGTCTTGTTCTCTTGGTTTTTATCAAATAAGTTAGTTGTATTACTTTTAAGACCTTTATTCAAATTGCAGGGTTTAATGAGAAAGGTTGAAGATAATCATCTAACAGTACGTTTTGAAAGCAAGTTTAAGGATGAAGTGTCACAGGTTGGATTTCAATTTAATCAGATGCTAGATGAAATCAATCGCTTAATTGAAAATGTGAAATACAGCGAAAAAGAAAAGCGAAAAGCGGAAATGAAGGCATTAACTGCTCAAATGGAACCCCACTTTTTGTATAATACGTTAAATACGATATACTGTAAATCGATTTTAGGAGAGAATAACGATGTCAGTGAGATGATTTTGGCACTTTCACACATGTTTCAATTCGGTTTAAGTGGCGGGAGAGAGCTAATTTCCTTAAAAGATGAATTATTTCATGTAAAACAATATTGTGCAATACAACAAAAATGCTATGAAAATTTATTCATATATTCAATTATTATCGAAGATGAAAGTTTGTTATCATGTAATGTTCCGAAGATTTTACTGCAGCCGTTAGTGGAAAACAGTATTCAGCATGGTTTTAATAATAGAACCTCCGGTGGAGCGATTATCATAAATATCAGCAAAGAAAACGAAATGCTTCATATCGTTGTTAAAGACAATGGGATAGGGATGAAGATTGAGCAAGTAGAACAAGGAATAGTTCAATCGGAAAATTCGAAAAAAGGGTACGCGCTGCGAAATATCATACATCGATTGCAGCTCTATTATGGGACTGAAGCTAGAATGGAGTTTGACTATGCAATTGAAATTGGATCGAAAATATCGCTATGGATTCCAATATTAGAAGGAGAAGCTGAATGATGCGAAGACCCATTAAGTTATGTATTATAGATGATATAAGAAGTGTCGTAGAAATGATTTCACTTAAGATTGATTGGCATGCTCATGGCATTGAGGTTGTAGGTAGTGCATTGGATGGAGATGAAGGACTTCTACTGGTTCAAAAAGAAAGTCCAGACATCATTGTAACTGACATTCGTATGCCCAAAATGGACGGCTTGGAAATGACTCGAAGGATATTAGAGTTTTTGCCGCAAAGTAAAATAATTATTTTAAGTGCTTATACAGATTTTTCGTACGTCCAGCAGGCGCTTCGACTTGGTGCTTTTGATTTTGTAAAAAAACCGTTTTCGATTGATGAAATCTTAAGATTGGTTCTTAAAGCTAAGGTTGCATGGGAGCAGGATGAGCGGGAATTAACAAAAATAGTTGAAATGGAAAAGAAAATAAAAGAAAGTATGCCAGTTTTACGACAAGAATATTTAAATCTGCTCATGCATCATCAAACGGATGAAGTCAATGCGCGAATGCGTTGGGAATTTCTTGATATCGACCTAAAGCCACAAAACTTCGTTGTTTTTATAGTTGAAATTGATCAGTTTTCTGATAAGTATCAAGCTCAGTTTGTCCAAAGCATTGAATTGATCCGGTTCAGCTTGCAAAATATTATGGAGGAAACCATTACCTCATTTACAAAAGGCACGGTTTTTCGTGAAGCCCTAAATCGATACGTTTGTATAATCAATTGCACGGATAACGATAAAGCCGCTGTTATTGCAGAAGTTTGTTGTGTTAATATAGCTCAGTTTACACGTTTCACAGTTTCGATTGGAGTAGGATTAGAAGTAAGTGGTATTCATGAGTTGCCCTTATCCTATCGACAGGCTTTAAATGCACTTTCTTATCATTTTTACACAAATGGAAACGGCATATTCAGCTTTATGAACATTTCAACTGAACAGAGTGGCGTGTCAAACTATTCTATTATAAAAGAGCAAGATTTTTTATTTGCCCTGCGATCTGGAAATAAAGTAAAAAGTCAGATGCTTCTTGAAGCAATCTTTAATGATTTAGTTGAGATCGTTCCGCTTCCCGAACCCAAATATGTAGAGAATGTTTGTTATGAATTGTCTTCAAAGATTATTAGGGTCATGTTAGAGAAATTTCCTTATACGAAAGTTAGTACACTTGAATATAAAATCAATGATATAAAAAATGGTGACCCTCCTTCTCTCAAAGAGTTTCGCAACCTACTAAATGACTTGTGTTTAGAAAGCTGTGGCTGGATAGAGAAAGAGCGATCGTACGAATCCACCAAGATTATACATCAAGCAAAGGATTATATTAGCGCCAATCTGCATTTGGATGTAAACTTAGAGCATTGTGCAAAGCAAGTTAATTTAAGTGCCGGTTATTTTTCCAATTTGTTTAAAAAAGTATCTGGTATCTCTTTTCAGCAATTTGTCATGCAACAAAAAATGGAAAAGGTTAAAGCCATGCTTATTGAAGATTTTCAGGTTCAAGAAATTGCTGAGAAGCTTGGCTACGAACACCGACGCTATTTAACCGATGTTTTCAAGAAATATTCAGGGATGACACCTTCTGAATATAAAGAATCCTTTTTAGGCAGATCCTCTGAATCATGAGGGTCTGTTTTTATGAATTCATGTAAATATCTGCCCTAAATATTGTGTTTACCGCCTTATGCATCATTTGATTATGTCTTAAAATGAAGATATAAACACTATAAAGCAAGTAGTAAAGGGAGGAAACAAAATGGTAAAGAAATTAAGCTTAGTTATGTTTTGTTTGTTTTTAGTAGTAGGATTGGCGGCATGCAGCAGCGGTAGCACCACCAATACCAACAGTAGTACAACAATTACACCTGCAAAGGAAAATGCAAGCACAAAACCAGTTGAAAAAACCAAATTGCTTTATTGGACAGGAGATCGACATGATACTGAATATATCAAATCGATAATTGATACCTTCAACTCAACGAATAAGGATAATATCGAAGTGGAGTATGTTGTTAAAGGTGATGATTACAATCAAGCAATCGATTTATCGTTTGCAACGTCTGATACGCCTGATGTTTTTCGCATTAAAGAAAATACCATTCAAACGTATTACAAAAAAGGGTATATGTTACCGATTGATAGCTATCTTACAGAAGACATGAAAAAGACTTTTCCAGCTATGGATGATTTAAATCGTTTTGATGGTAAAATGTACAGCTTACCAAACTATGGTTCAACCCAACGATTGGTCTACAATTTGGAGTTGTTCGATAAAGCGGGAATTAAAAACCCACCGACATCACTCAAGGAAATGGTAGAGGATGCCAAGAAAATTACTGCTGTAGGTAAAGATAGTGGAGCGTATGGCTTTGCTCTTAACTTCAAAAGCCCTGCTAGTGCATTTGACCGTTCAGGTCGTGTAATTGCTGAGGTGAGTGGCTATGGGGGCTTTGGGTACGATTTCAAAACAGCAAAGTTTGACTTTAACGGATTTAAAGATATTGTAGAGGCTTTTAAACAAATGAAAGATGACGGCAGCTTTCTACCAGGAATAGAAGCGCTGGATATTGATCCGCTTCGCGCCCAGTTTGCTGAAGGTAAAATCGGAATGTATATTTCTTATTCTTCGGAGCCAGGCGTATACAAAAGTCAATTTCCTGCAAAAATTAAATGGGCTGCTGCGCCAGTTCCGAGTATTGACGGTACTATAAAAGGTGCTTCTGGTTTCCTAGGCGGACCGTGGTTAGCAATTAGCAGCAAATCGAAAAAACAGGCACAAGCTTGGACATTCATGAACTATATGTATACTCAAGAAATATTACAAACCTATCATGAAAAAGGCTTTGGGATCTCTATGGTTCCTTCTATCATAGCGAAAGCTAAAAAACCGGATATTAACGGTATTGATGGCTTCCTTCCTAATAAAACAGATGGAGTATGGCCGATTCAACCTGCTGTTTCTGTCAAAGGGATGAAGTATCAGGATGCATTTTTCAAGTACATGCTTTCAGGTGGAGATTTAACAGCCTTATTAACTGATTTGAATAAGCGCTATAACGAAGCTTTGGACGCTGCTGTTGCTAGTGGAGATGTCAAATTGAAGCCTATGCCTGATTTTGTTCCTGCAAAGCTTGCGGGTCAGTTTGCAAAGTAATTGATTCATTTGTAGGGATGGGTTTAAATACCCATCCTTATTCTAAAATGAATAGATGAAGGAGTTTTGAACGATGATTAATAAAGTACAAAGAGTCAGTTTCGCGTATAGTTTCTTACTGCCAAGTTTTATTCTCACCGCTGTCTTAGGCTTATATCCAATTGGCTGGGCTATGAGATATATGTTCTATGATTACAAAGGCTATGGTAAAGAGAGATTTATTGGATTTGAAAATTTTTCGCAGGTTTTCAAGGATCACGAATTCTGGGATTCGGTTGTAACGACATTTAAATTTGCTGGTGGAAAAGTGCTTCTTTCGATACCTTTGGCTTTAATTCTGGCCGTTGTTCTTAACAAGGGATTAAAAGGTAGGAATCTGCTGCGGGCTATTTATTTTATGCCGACGATTATTAGTTCAGCCGTTATTGCAGTTGTATTCTTTGTTATCTTTAATTCATATAATGGGATTCTGAATCAATTGCTCTTAAAATATCATATGATTTCGAAAAGCATAGATTGGCTGGGTCCGGAGCATGCTTTATTGACGGTTACTTTGGTTGCTGTCTGGGGAGCAATTGGAAACTATATGCTTCTATTTATAGCTGGTCTTCAAAATATCCCTAATGATGTTTACGAAAGCTCTTCTCTGGATGGGGCTAATAAGGTCCAACAATTTTGGTATATTACCATTCCAATGTTAGGTCCCGTATTACAGATTGTTATCATGCTTGCCATCATCAATTCTCTTAAAGGCTATGAAAGTATCATGGTTTTAACAGGTGGAGGGCCAGTAGGTAAGACGGATGTGATGTACTTGTATGTCTATAAATTATTTTTTCCTTTTGTAGATGGAACGGTCGTAGAACAACAAATTGGCTATGGCAGCGCTGTTGGTTTTATAACTGCGATCATTGTCGGCATCATTACAATGTTATATTTCTATTTTTCGAAACGCTTAAATCGGAATTTTTAAAAAGAAAGGGGATAAGGCATGAAGACCGAGACATTAATGAGACCACAGAAGCGAATCAAACAGTATAATTTAGCTTCGATTTCAACTAGAACAGCTTTATGGGTTTTTCTGCTATTCATCGCTTTTTTAACCTTGTTTCCAATTTTGATTGCTTTGCTAGGTTCTTTTAAAACCAATTTAGAATTAACAGCTGGGGGAACATTATTACCTTCAACATGGAAATTTGATAATTATGTCCAAGCTTGGAAACAAGCCCACTTTTCAACTTACACATGGAACAGTATGTTTATTAGCATTTCAGCTACAATAGGAACATTGATTGTGGCCTCGATGGCTGCATACGTTGTTGATCGTTTGACTTTTCCAGGGAAAAAATGGTTTGTGGGCATACAAGCATTTACATTGTTCATATCTGTTGGCGCAGTTGTATTAAGACCTCAGTTTGAATTGATGATTAAGCTGCATCTTGAAACTTCTTTATGGGGAGTTATTCTAATTCTCATTAGCGCACATGCGTATATCTTCTTTATCCTTCTCAGTTTCATGAAAGGCATACCAAGAGAATTGGATGAAGCGGCTTGTATTGACGGCTGTT
Source organism: Bacilli bacterium (assembly GCA_028287395.1). Taxonomy (GTDB): domain Bacteria; phylum Bacillota; class Bacilli; order Paenibacillales; family NBRC-103111; genus Paenibacillus_AC. Next base: position 1,506 of record JAQBPR010000205.1, on the reverse strand, counting down.
CTTTGCTGGGGAGTTATTGGAAAATTATTCTTCCGTTATTGACGCCGGGTCTTGGCGTGTGCGCATTGTTTACCTTTCGTTCGGCATGGAACGAGTACTTATTACCATTGGTTTTTACAATGAGTAAGCCGGATTTGCAGGTGTTAACTGTAGGCTTAGCCAATTTAAAGTATGGGATTTCTGCGGCTGCACAAATAAATTATATGATGGCAGGGGCTTGTTTATCGATTCTTCCGCTACTCGTTCTATATGTTTTTGCAAACAAGTCTTTTATGCAAATGACGGCAGGCTCTGTCAAAGGCTAAACAATGTAGTGAAAATTAATCATCCTATTTTGGAGGTAGTTTAGTATGACTGTACCTATTATCAAATTTCAAGCTTCGAGCCTAGTAATTCAAAGACATTCAGCCAATCCCATTTTAGATGCAAAACGTGTGCCCTATCCAACAGCTCTTGTGTTTAACGCAGGTGTCACAAAGTTTAATGGTAAATATGTGATGGTTTTCCGCAATGATTATGGTTCTTTAAGTGAAGAAACTATTGAGCCTGCTTCCACAACTGATTTAGGTATTGCCTATAGTCTTGATGGAGTGAATTGGGAGGTTGGACCGAAACCATGCTTTAAACTGCATGATAATGAAATTATTCGCGCCTATGATCCGCGTTTAACGGTATTGGATGGGCGATGTTACATGTGTTTTGCTGTGGATACGCAGCACGGTATTCGAGGTGGAATTGCAGTGACTGATGATTTTGAGAACTTTGAGATATTAAGTTTATCAACGCCAGATCTCCGTAATATGGTGCTGTTTCCGGAAAGAATCGCTGGGAAGTATGTGCGCTTAGAAAGACCTTTTACCGTTTATAGTCGAGGCGGTGCAGACCGCTTTGATACATGGATTTCCGATTCTCCCGATCTTAAGTACTGGGGGAACTCCGATTTACTCTTAGCCGTAGAGCAGGTTCCATTCGCAAATGATAAAATTGGTCCGGCAGCTCCACCGGTGAAAACGGAAAAAGGGTGGCTTACAACTTTTCATGCTGTTGATATTGACATATCCAGAGGGAAAAATGGTTGGGAGCCCACTTGGAAAAAACGATATACGGCAGGTATCATGCTTTTGGATCTAGACAATCCTAAAAAAATCATTGGCATGTGTAAAGAGCCGTTACTAGTACCAGAAGCCATTTATGAGGTCGCGGGAGGTTTTCGGAATAATGTTATATTCCCAGGTGGTATGATTTTAGAAGAATCTGGGGAAGTCAAAATTTATTATGGTGCGGCAGATACCGTGGTGTGTTTAGCAACTGCTCAGGTTGATGATCTTATTAATTTATGTTTATAAGACTTAAGATTATCTGAATTTGTTATATGGAGGTTTTCCTATGCAGATATATGTCAACTTAATTTTATCAAGCTTTTTACTTCATAGCAGTTTATTGATCAGGTAGCTAGTGTAGAGGGACTTTTACGGATAAAAAGTCTTTTTTTGAACATTTAAAAAA
>JAQBPR010000201.1 GCA_028287395.1 Bacilli bacterium | reverse complement strand
TCCCCGCCAAACCGCTGCCATGCAGCAGCCGATAGCTGTCCGCTGCAGGCGTTCCCAGAGCTGCGCCGGATTGCACCGGCTTCCACAGCTGCACCGCCGCTCGCGGCTCCCGCTCATCGGGCTTTGTTATCGCTTCTTGTACTCGCTGTGTCTCATGCTCTTCCTGCTCTTGCTCCGCTTCCAGAATTCGCTTTGTCTCCTGCTCTTCGTGCCCTTGTACCGCTTCTTGCATTCGCTGAATTTCCTGCACGTCGTTCCTTGGCATCGCTGTTTGTACTCGCTTAGACTCCATCTCTTGCACAGCGTCCGCTTTCGTCATCTCCAGCCGCTTCTGCAAAACAGCTGCAAGTCCCGCAGTCACCTGCGTTTTACCGACGTCAGTATCCGTTCCGGTAACAAAAATACCTTTTCTCAACATGGGCACTCCCAGTTCATAAAACAATATGCGTTCATTTTGGTTTATAACTTGAATTGTTAACCACATCTATTATATTTGGTTAACATATCAATTAGAACGATTGTACTACAAGTACGCAAGAGCGACAAGTCTAAAACGATACAGCTTCTCTGTTAAACTTTCAAAAAAACATTCTTGTTTTGGCAATAGTATTTTATAATGAATAGAAAGCGGCGATGAAAAGGAAATGAACAAATGGGATGGACTGCTATTTTCACAGGGATTCTAATCGGTTTTTCGATCGCGGCTCCGGTGGGACCCATTGGAGTGTTGTGCATTCGACGAACTTTAACACAAGGTCGTATATTTGGCTTAATCTCGGGATTAGGGGCGGCATCCGCAGACGCTATTTTCGTGTGCATTGCTGCCTTTGGCCTCTCCGCTATTTCCAATTTTTTAATCGAATATCAGCTAGCGCTCAGACTTACGGGAGGATTCTTTCTCTGTTATTTAGGCATGCAAACCTATCGCACCCAACCTGCCATAGAACCCGCTGCAGCTAAAAGCTGCCGTTTATTCAGCTCTTATTCCTCAACATTCTTCCTGACATTAACTAACCCGATGACGATCCTTTCGTTTATGGCGATCATGGCTGGATTGGGATTTTCCGAAGCACCTGCCCATTCTCTTTCGAGCCTTTTATTCGTCTTCGGTGTTTTTATTGGCTCGGCAGCTTGGTGGTTTATTCTGACTATTGGTTTAGGCTTGCTGCGTAACCGGATGAACCCGCATGTTTTTGTTTGGATTAATCGGATTTCCGGCCTCATTGTTATTACTTGCGGAATTACCGCTTTATTCAGTACACTGAAATAATCATCTCCACATTTTCTAGATGAAAGAGGTAACCCTCCCGTGAAAACGTTAATCATAATATACGGATGACTTAGTCAATGTAATATAGTTTATCTTTATAAAAACCAACGAACCCTTATATAATAAGGGTTCGTTGGTTTTTAGTTGATTGACTATTTTAGAAAATCGGACAAACATCAAAAGATTAAATTATTTCACTCGAACGAAAATTGCTATATATATAAGTTGTTAAACAATTTATATTATCAAATGGAATAAGTGTTACTAACAACGAATCCCCCTGTGTTAAAACTTCAAGCTTTTTTTGAATAATATCTTTGTCCTTAATGGTTGTTGGTGGTAAAGTAATATTAACATCTACTTCTAACTTATAACCAAATAAGTTATAAAAACTATCTCCTTCTCCAATAAAAGAAATTGGTTCATTGTTATTGGCTTTTAACATTAAATCTTTTAGTAAGCTTATATCCGCAATTTCTATTGAATATTCGTTAAAATCATTTTCAATCTTCTTATAAGATACTATTGATTCTAACTCAGTAATTAACTTAATCTCTTCACTTTGAATTAAATCAGGCAAAATAAAAACTATATTAAAAGTTTCCTCTATTTTTTTGAGCACTTCTAGAATCCGAATTAATTTAGAGTTATCTTCTTTTAAACCTCCCCGAATTTCCGTAGTAAAAAACGCTCTTTCAGAATTCCCTTCAATTAATACTTTCAATTCAAGGCTTTCTTTAGAATAGAATATGATTTTATTATAAAGCAGTGAACTCGAAACATTTTTTTCCTTTTCAATAGGAATACTTAACTTAAAATCAGAACTAACTTGCTCTTTTAGATTAAAAGTAAACCGATAATAAATTTCTTTATCAGGTTGGTTTTTATTGCTAAGTTCTATAGTTTGATCATCAATTTTCTCTGTAATTTGCATCCATATTTTTGATTGAAATAAATCATCTCCGAAAATAAAATTCCCTTTCAAAATTGGAAATGGGTCAGGAGGAATTATTATTACTAGATTTTTTTCAAACTCAGATTTATGATGTTCAACTAGGCGTGCTCCAGCAAAAAATTTGAGATCAATTAATTCAATCTCTAAAGGTATTTGTTTATTTTTCCCATAAACAATAATCTCATTAAAACTTTTAAAATTTTTAAACTTATCGGGAATAACCATCTTTATTTCAATTTTTTTTTCTATTCTATCTAGCATAGAAATATCTTGTGGTTTTTCCGTAATCGTAACTCCGTCTTTATTAAACTCAAAATTATAACTCCAATCATTTTCTAAATGAGAATTGGTTAACATCTTTACAAAAGCACCAATTCTTTTTTCTGCACCTTCCAAATTTTCATCTTGCAATAAATGAGTCATCTGAGATAAGAATGAGTCATCATTAATGTATACGGGGTTATTTATTATTTGTTTTTTTTTACCTTACTTTTATAATTTATTTGATTATTATTTCCGTTTATATTTACATCTTCACTTTTTCGTTTAACTATCTTTTTGGCAACTTGTGGAAACAAAAAATATAGAATAACACCTGCAAGAAGACTACAAGCAATTGCTCCAACTATGGAACTTGGATTCAAAAAATCATATATATTTTTAAACATTATGCACCTCACAGTATATTTATAAAGATAAATTAATAAGCTCTAATTTATATACACATTGCTAGTAAAATTTGAATGAAGGAGTCTAAATCAGATCGATTCGTTTCATCCTCTTCCCAAATCTCGTATAACTTTTCAATAACAAGCATAACATCCATACCTAACAATCGTGAAAAATTTAATAACCAATCATGATGATCATCCCCATCAATCATTGAGAGAACATGAACGATCTTATCTTCACTAATTCTAGTTAATTCAACAAATTTAGCGAGATTTTGTTTCAAACATGTCTTATACACTATCTCAACAGCATCAGTTGTTGGTAGAAAACAATAGTCCCAATTTATTTTATCCCTAGTTTTATCGATATTGTTCTTCATATCGCCATCATATATTCCAATTATTTTAAATGTAAATTTTTCAGAACTCGGAAACCTAAGCCTTTCAGTTATAGCAGATTCTCCATTAACTTTTTCAATATTGTATTCTCTTAAAATATGATCGCAGTTTTTTGAAATTAAAGTTTTCAAAAAGAGTTCGGATACATTGTCCTCTACAAAAATACATCCTCTTTTTGGTATTTCTAAACCTAGAGTAAAAAGGGAATCTTTCTCTATAGAAGGCTTTATTACAGATACATATTTAGAATATCTACTAACAATACATACATTCTCTTTCTTAATACTTTTAATAATATACGGAGAATGAGTAGCAACTATTACTGTTATACCCACTTTACTAGATTTTTTAGCTACGAAATCCATTAGTTTATTCTGAGAGTTAATACTAATAAATGTCTCCGGTTCTTCAATTAATACAATTCCACTTTCTTTGATTCTATTAAATACCCAATAAATGTAGAAAAGAATATGCTCCCCAATCCCCATTGCTAAAGAATCATATTCTAAATCATGTATTCTCACCTTAAAATATGGTATTGTTTTTTCCCCATCCTCAACCTCAATTACCTTAATCTCATCATATTCTTTACCAACAATATAATTAATATCAATTAGCATTTCAGAAGTATATAAACTTTCGTCAAATTGCTCTAATAATTCATCTAGATTATCTTGTTCTAAATACTCCAATATATCAATTGATTGCTTATAATCTAAATAGTATATCACCTCTTTATTATCTATCAGATCTAAAAACCTTGAATTTCCTTTATTGCTAACAGATAATGCAATTCCTTTATTAATCATTTCTGCATCTAAAATTATTCCATTTACTTTTTTTGTATCTTGATGATTAGTTTTCAAACCTAAAATGTCCTTAAGAGAAGAAATAATTGTAGATTTACCCGCACCATTTAATCCACATATAGCAAAAATCCCATTATTAAATTCTACTTTATTTATTCCACCGACTCCATTCAAGTTAATATTATTAATAGTGTAATCATAATTTCTTAGAAATGTTTCCTTCCAATAATCTTTAGCTTTTGCACTTCTCATTAAAGGATTGCCCCCCAACCATAATGTTCAGCAATTCTTTCAATACTAAGTGGTAAATTTTGTTTATCTCTATAAATACTTGCTAACTCCCAAACTAAATGTTCATCAGAATAATTTTTATTAGAATTTTTAAAGTGTATTTGAGAGAATACTTCTAAAATAATATCTCTATAAATAATGGATGTTGCATCGGTGCTTCCCATACTTGCCCGTTGATTAAATAAAGAAAACATATTTTGAAAAAAAGGATACTCATCGACTTTGATTTTGTTCTGTACTTCTAAATAATTAAAAAAAGTTAGTTGTTCTTTACCTTTTGCGAATTGACGGGCATATTCAAAATCAAAAATTAGATCGGAGAGATTATTTGTATCTAACTTATCCATATACCTTTTCACAAAAATTAGCCAACTAAATAAAGTTGCTTTATTTAAATAAAGTCTTTTTTTATACTTATCACTAGCCAAACATATACTATCTACAAAATATAACAAAACATCTTTGGCCTCATCATATATTTTATCGGGAAAAGAATTATTATTACGGTATTTTTCAGAAATATCTGTTGAAGTAATTTTCTTTTTAAGAGTTCCCAATTCGAGTGTAAAACAAAATTTTGATATTACATCATCATATGCCATTCGTGAATTGGAAAATCCAATTGTTTCCTTTCTAGCGCCTGCATATTCGAATATATCAACAAGATCTCGAATTTGATTTCTTGTATCTCCTATAAAAGCGTTTCTTTGCTCAGCTGAAGTCAAAGTAGCAGGTTGATTTAACCTATAAAACAATTCAGCTGGTTCTTCAGGAGTATACTCAGTTAATCTAATAATAGTAACACTATACTTTTTAAATCTTCGCTGATTATCTAAATCAAGCTGTGAAAATGTTAGACCATTTAAGTCACAAATACTCTTGTCAATAGGAGTCAAACTACCATCAATTTTGATTAAATCATTCATAAAATCTCTTATAGTTGCTAACCTTTGCTGACCATCCAATACTTCATCTACAAATTTTTTATTCTCAATTACATGGATAGGCGGTATTCTCCATCCTCTCAATATGGAATCAATCATTTTCTTTTTTTTCTGAATACTCCAAACTTCTCCTCTTTGAAAATCTGGTTGCAAATCAAAGTCTTTAGACATAATCCGACTAAAAACTGTTTCTATTTCTAACTCAGTATTTGTACATCTCATTTTATTACCTCTATCTTTTTTAAATTTTTTTGTATTAAAATTATGAAATCAAGGATGTACAATAACTCAAAAAAATAAATATTTGTAGAAAAATATCAATTTAAATTTAGCAAATCTTCATGAATTAGAGCATTTCCATCTTTAAATTCTTCATCAATTAACACAAAATTCTTTAATTTTGCATCTATCCATATTGATGGAGGAGTATAATAATTTGAAAATCAGTAATATATTCATCCACAATATGATCAATAAAATCATTCAATACTTTGAAAGCAATTGTTATCATTGAATCTGTCATCTTGCGGGATTTTTGACCATTTTTTTAGGAGAGTTCTCTCTGTATTCTCCACCATAATAAGGGCTACTTGGCTGATCAAAGTATTAAAAAACTAGGAACATAAGGAACTTTTTGCTTAAATACAATATTTCGACATAAAATTCAATATCCCTTCAATATGCTGGAAATTCCTTGCTCGATAGTTGTATAATTTACAAAACCATTTTCTTTTTATTTGAACATTTGAAAATAAAAAAAACGTTCCAATTCACACCATAGATTGTATTGGAACGTTTCTAAAGATTTAATGATACTATTCTAGTCGAGGAAATGTTTTGAATATTTCAAAAAATTAAGTTTTAAGAATTTAGTAATCATATGAAAATGAGCGAAATAAATGATAAAACGATGTATAATAATATTGTTCTCTTTAAGTCGAATACTAAATTGGATTCAAAAGAAAATAATTAGTATTATCTATCTCGACTATTTCAAAAAGTCGAGATAGATATATATCACATAAACACTGATATTTGAGGAGTTCGAATATGACTTATCCAAAAACGTTAATCATTGCCGAAAAACCCGACATGGGACGCAATATCGCCGCAGCAATTGAACCGAAAGCCGTCAACAATAGAACGTATCTCGAAGGCAACGATTATATCATCACTTGGGCAATTGGCCATTTGATCAGCTTAGCCGAGCCGGACAAATACGACGATAAGTATAAAAAGTGGAATTTTGGCGACCTGCCTATCATTCCCGAAGCGTTCAAGCTTTTGCCGAATGAAAAAACCAAAGGGCAATTAACAGTCATTTCCGATCTAGCCAAAAAGTGCGATCATCTCGTCAATGCCTGTGATGCAGGGCGTGAAGGACAGCATATTTTTTCTTTGATTCAGCGCCACCTTCATCTGGAGCAGCCTGTAAAAAGGCTGTGGATTTCTGATTTGACTCCGGAAACCATCCGCAACGGCTTCGCCAACTTGAAAGATGGAGCTGAATATGAAAACTTGACCAAAGCTGCCAAAGCCCGGAGCGAAGCCGATTGGCTTGTAGGTATGAATGGCACAAGGGCTTTCACGTCCAAACACAACGTGCTGCTTTCCGTCGGACGAGTGCAAACACCGGTTTTGGCTTTAATCTACGATCGTCAGATACAAATCGAAGCCTTTGCTTCGAATAAATTTTTCGAGGTCGAAGCTTATTTTTCGCAGGATGCCACGAGCTACAAAGGAAACTGGCAGGGCGAGCGGATTACAACGCCGGAAAAAGCAGCAGCCATTGTCGCTAAAGTACAAGGGAAGCCCGGCACCATCACCGCCTATGAGGTAAAAGACACGAAGGAATTTCCTTTTAAGCTGTTTGACTTAACGCTGCTGCAGCGTGAAGCGAACGGTAAATTTGGTTTTTCCGCTAAAAAAACATTAGATATTGCTCAGGCGCTATATGAAAAGCATAAAGTCATCTCTTACCCGCGGACAAACGCCAACTATGTAACGGAACAGAACATTCCGGAAATGCATCGTTCCCTGGATGCTTTGCGAGGCACGGCATACGATTCGTTTGTCAAAGACGCCAACAAAAATTTTGTGCATAAAAACAACAAAAATATTTGTAATCCCAGCAAAGTGGAAGATCACCATGCGATTCTGCCTACGCATAAAAAAGCAAATGGCCTCGCACCCGATGAACAGAAAATTTACGATTTGGTTGTACGCCGCTTCCTATCACACTTTTACCCTGCAGCTGAATACAAGGTACATACCGTTATGACAGAGGTCGAGCAAGAAATGTTTAAAACGACGATAAAGCAGCTGCTGGATCTCGGATGGAAGGTCATTTATCAGGATCAAGCCAAAGAACTAGCGAAAAAGAAATCCAAAGATGAAGACGAGGAACAGGAAGAAGAAATTAGCACTTCGTTTAGCGTAGACCCACAGCTGCCAGTTGTATGTACAGAAGCATTAACAAAGGAAAAAGAGACGCAGCCTCCGAAGCATTTTACCGAAGGAACACTGCTCAAAGCCATGGAAAGCGCAGGTAAACAGGTCGAAGATGAGGAATTGCGTGAAGCAATGAAGGATTCCGGTCTGGGCACACCCGCCACCCGCGCAGCTACTATCGAGCGTTTAAAAAATGTAGAATACATCGAAATGCAGGGTAAAAAAATACTTGTAACGCCCAAGGGCCGCAAAGCGATTGAATTAATCCGCAGCGCTGGCGTTGAACTCCTCACCTCTCCGGAAATGACCGGACATTGGGAACGACGTTTGCACGAAATTTCCAAAGGTATTGCTTCTGATGCCACTTTCATGGAAAACGTGAAAAAGTTTACAACCCTGATCATCGACAAGGTACGCAGGCAGCCGCGCGCGGCTAAAGAAGCTTTTGCCCGCGCAGAAGCTCCAGCCAAAACAACGGAAAAGCTCAAAACAAAAACGACCACGAAAACCACTGCCAAGGCAGCCACTAATGCACCGCTAACGCGCGAGAACATAGCCTCTTGCCCGCGAGAAGGATGCAGTGGACATATTTTCATGGGGAACAAAGGCTATGGCTGCAGTCAATATAAAGAAGGCTGCAAGTTTGTCATTTGGAAAATAAGCTTCGATAAATCTATAACGGCTGTCATGGTTAAGACTATCATCGAAAAAGGCCGTACAAATAAATTAAAGCTATCGAATGAAGCCGGAGAAGCGTACGAAGCAAAAATCGCCCTTAAAAATAAAAGCACCGGCGAATTAGCGCTGGAGCTTATCGACTCCGCCGCTCCAAATGGTTAACAACCTTAGCTAAAAGGAAAATATGAACGATTAGACTTACCATAAAAGCAGGCCATAGGCTGCGGTATTTATAAACAATCCAGCCAGAACCCAGCGAGAAACCCACAGTTAAAAATGCAAAAGCGTATGTTCACAGTTTTTAACCTTTGACCCCCGAAACATTTAAACCTCTCATAATATTTTTTTGAAAGACTAAAAAAAAGATAACCGGTGGTACCATAGTCATGGTAAGCACTGCAAATCGCACGTTCCATGGAATCAACGAACCTTGATATAGGATATATTTATAAATCGCAGCCGCAATGGGCAATTTGCTTTTATCAGTGATGATTAAGGAGGACCAGTAAAATTCATTCCAAGTGGCTGAGAACCCAAGAATAAGCAATGTAGCGATAATGGGTATAGACAGTGGTACCGCAATTTGATAAAAGCATTTGAATTCGGATGCGCCATCTATCCTGGCTGCTTCGAACATCTCCCGATTTATTCCATCAAAAAAAGATTTTAGTAATAAAAGGTTGAAGGCATTAGCTCCAGCTGGCAACCAAAACGCCCAATAAGAATTGATTAAACCCAAGCTTTGCAGGTTAAGAAAGTTAGGAATCATATAGGTTGCGGGAGGAATTAATAAGGTTGACATAAAAAATAACTGCACAAATTTTTTAAATGGCACTCGCAAATGAGATAAGGCAAATGCCGCGATTCCAATGAATAATAAGGAAAAGGCCATGTTTCCCGCATAAATGATTAATGTGTTTTTCATAAACTGCACTACATTAACGAAATTCCATCCCAATTCATAGTTATGCCATAACCAAATCTTCGGAATAAAAGGTACAGGGAATTTGAAAATTTCCTCTCTAGATTTTAACGAAGTGAAAAATGTATTCACAAATGGATATAACATCGTTAGCGACAACAATATAATACAGACAATCATCATTAAATAACCGGATTTTACCGTTTTTTTCTTTAAATCATATCGTGATATGATCCCACGTTCTATTTCATTACTCATGAACTTCACCCCTACGTTGCAGTTTCATATAGATTAATGATAAACCGATCAACACAAAAAACATCAGGGCGCCCAAAGCAGTTGCTTTCCCATAATCAAAATTAATAAAGGCTTCTCTGGTAATCAAAAGCATATAGGTTAGCGTTGCATTATCAGGTCCGCCACCCATCATGGTCATTTGCGCTTGAAAGCCTTGTGAAGTGCCTATTAATTGTAAAACCAACATTAATAGCAGCAAATTTTTGATGCTGGGCAGCGTAATATGCCGAATGCGTTCCCATACACTCGCTCCATCAATTTCAGCAGCTTCATACAAATCCTTCGGGATATTGACAATTCCCGCTAAATATATGATTGCAGACCCTCCCAAATACTGCCAGGTTTCAGCTATAACAACGGAGATCATCGCCATAGATTTACTAAAGAAATCAATTTTGGGTATATCCAGGAGGGCTAAGAAACTGTTAATCGGTCCGATGTAATCATAAAACCACATCCACATTCCATAGAGTACAATCGCCGGGACTATACTTGGCAAATAAACAATGACTCTGGCAAGACCCTGAAACCATTTCAATTCAGAAATGGCTATAGCAATAAGAATAGGAACCCAATAACCGATTGCAATACAAAGCGCCATATAATACAAGGTGTTTATAATGGCCGGGAAAAAGTCACTGCTATGTATCACATCCACATAATTTTGCAAACCCACCCATACATTCGGACTGACGAGATCAATATGGAAAAAGCTATAATAAATTCCTTTGAATATAGGCACCCACAAAAACAGGATAAAAATAATAAGCTCCGGAATAACAAATAATGTACCCCATACATACAAACGGGTCTTTTTGCGATAAGTCTTTTTAACAATTAACGGTGTAATTTCTGTCTCCATAGCCGTGCACTCCCTTATAAAAAAACAGATCTACTGCCGGAATCAACAATAGACCTGTTTTATCAAAATTATTGATCGATCTTAACCTTGTCGTAAACTTCAGTTTGTAATTTTTGATCCACATCTGCTAAAGCTTTCTTTAAATCGACATTTTTATCTGTGAAGACCTTTTGAATTACATTCGCCATTTCGCCATAATATTTTTGAGCTTCAATTTGCGGTTCCGGTTGTGCATCAATTAGTTTAACTGCATCTGCGTCAAATTTATAAACATTATCGTATTTGGCAATGGTATCTGCCATTTTATTACCGTAATCCGAATTATCCATCCAATAATTCATTAATTTAGGAATGTACATTTGTTTTACTTCTTTCTTCGCTTTGATTTCACTTTCAACTCTGGTAATGTCCGTGTCATTAAAGTAATCAAAAGTTACCCAATCAAAAGCAGCCTGCTGCTCTTGCGGTGATGCTAACGGACTAATGACATAAGAGTCACCGCCGAGGACTCCGATATGTTTTCCACCTTTTTCAAAGGATGGGATGGGATAGATAGCCAAGTCCTCTGCCTTCATACCGCCATCGTTGATCGCTGCTTGTACAGCTTCTCCACTTCCTGTCATAACCATCGCGCCACGTCCTGTGTTAAATGCAGCAACTGCATCTCCATACCCTAACGACCAGTTTTTCGGAATGACATTCGCATCCTTCAATTTCTTATAAAATTCCAATGCTTTCAGGCCTGCATCCGTATTTAATGTAGAAGTAACCTTGCCATTTTCAACTTTTTGAGCTGCCCCGCCAGCGGAATATAAGAAATTGGTCCAATTCCATCCTGCTTCATTCCCTTTTCCCATCGGAACAAATCCTGCAATCCCTTTGGCCGGATCATTGACTGCTTTCGCTGCATTGATCAGATCATCGAATGTCCAATCATAAGGAGGAAGCGCAACACCTTTATCTTTAAAGATTTTTTTATTGATTGTAATCGTCATAGCGTATGCATCATTAGGAACCCCATAGTTTTTCCCGTTAACTACGAAAGAACTCAATATTACATTATTCAATTCTTTTGTATGCTGCCATTTGCTCAATATATCTGTGATATCTGCAGCCCATTTATGACTTGCTAGCGTTTTACCGTCCGTTGCATATGCGGAAAATTCGGATTGTACCGTTCTTGAAGCCATTTTAACGCCAATTTGTGTGGACTCGTATTTCCAATCATCCTTTTTGATGACTACATTGGGAAATTTTTCATTAAATCTGGCAATTTTTTTGTCTATTTCCGCATTTTCTACAGTCTTATCAGGTGGCCCTACTTGAATAGTTAAACTTACTTTTTCGGCTGGTGTTGGTGCTGTTGTAGCTGCGCCTGTTGTAGCCGATGGAGTATCGGAAGCCGTTCCTGTTGTAGCCTTAGTACCTCCACATCCTGCAAGTACTACCATTGCCGCGAGAATGCTTACCGCCAAACTTTTCTTCAATTTCATGCTCGTTCCCCATCCTTTAGTTTATTTGGTATAGAAACACCTGTTCAAGTGACTCTATAGCTTATATTTTATAGAAGGTACGATTTCTAAACTAATAATCTGGTGACCTATAAAGCTATAATTGTGACTTCTACCAACCGCTATTTCCGGAAGATTTTATAATTTCGAAAAAATCCCCTAAAATATATAATCCGCTGTCCTTTGCTCCCGAAACTTTAACGTTGCTAAATTTCGCAGAGCCTTTGGCATCAGGTGAAACTTGAATTCCATAAGTACCTGCGTTTTCAATCGTTATTTTGTTGAAGCTTCCATTAGTCCAACTATTCGAACCATAAATTGAAATACCTTGATAAGTACTGTCTTTCACTATGATATCCGTAAAAACTACAGGTTCACTTATAGGAGACTTCGGTAAGTTGACCCAAATGGCTCCGACAATCATTCCATTGTTTCCTAAGGAACCGGTTCGAACCAAGGTATTACGCTGAAGCTTCGTTGTACCACCGAAAGGCACAGAATTATAGTCGGTATTCACATTGATTCCGGCACCCACATTAACTGTATCATAGGCATAATTGTCTTCCGCTTTGTTATCTATACCACCATAGATTCCGATATTATTAGCCAGTATGGGCAGCTGCAATGAATTGAATCGAAAATTATTGTTTTGGGTCGGCAAGGTTTCGGACCACATCGCCAGATTATCATCGCCAGTGTTCCTAACATTGCTTTGTTCAAATATCGTATTTTTTGTGCCCTTGTGCAGGTTGACCCCATCAGCAAACGTATCTCTTACCCTAACTCCTCCAACATACAACCCATCCGTCGGTGAATCCAGCCAAAGTCCCACTTTAGTATGTTCTATCCAGACATTTTGCACTGTAGATCCCGTACCCATATTACCTTCGATTCCGGCATCGAAAGCCCCATCATTCCGATAGCTCACATCACCTAATATCGCAAAATCAAACATACCAATATGATTACCCTTTCCTATAATTCCACCTTTACCATTCCATCCGTTGATGGAAGAATACCAAGGCCCTGCACCACGTATCGTAAGATTATTCACATTAATACGGTCGTTAATCAGGAATTGCCCCTCTGGAATCCATAAGCCTTTGCCA
>JAQBPR010000101.1 GCA_028287395.1 Bacilli bacterium | reverse complement strand
CAATGTTCTCTTTAACCAACCTTGAATTGTTCCAATCAGTCTTTTCCAGTGTCGTAGAAAAAACAATTTTGGTTGTTTTGTCTATCCATTGCGCATGTTCGATATCGTGCTGCGAGGCTTCCGGGTTCGAAGGCACAGATGTCCAATATTGCTGCATTCCCAGATGCGTCCCGCGTCCCCATAAAACAGTGTCCACCGTACTCAGGATATTTTTTGAGTATTTCTCTAACTCTTCATCAAAGGCAATCCAATTGATATCCCAATCATTTGGTCCTTGTACAAAGCCGTCAAGTGATACGTGCATAAATAAAATTACTTTTCTCATTCTCATTCTCCTTTAGTTTTGATATTCTCACATCGTGGGAGTCAATACATGGCTAGCTAGAGCAGCCAAGGGTTCAGCATTTTTTACTTTACTCCTCGATATGGATTCAAAGTAATAGACACAATAAAACATAAATTTCTATCACAATCACAGGTTCATCATAACAAAAAAGGCAACTTCGTTTTAGTATAAAAAGTCACCACTTTAGGATGATGTTATTCATCTTTTGCATATGAGAAAGCTCATCTTTTGCAGCTGTTCAGATAAAATATTTGCGTTAAAGGGTAAGCGTCAAATACAACCCACCTAAAAATATAACCCGATCTATGAGGGCATCACGTATAGCGGACTTTAGATCCGTATGCATAAAATAGCCCCCGTCCTTTTGCGATTGCACAAGGTGGAGGATATTTTATGCATACCTATAAGTTTACCTGTCTCGGAGAAGATCTGGATTAAATCAGAGGATACGACCATCACGATTTCTGGCGGAAGATTAACCAGCCTAGAGCCAGATAAAAAGCATGGACCTCGAGTATCAAGACGCGCTCGATTAACCCTGCTGTTCCTACATCAGTGTGCAGATAGTCAAAAGTGGTCATGAACATATACATCAGGATCAATGTAAGGGGACTGCCTAAGATCAGCCAACTGCCAATTCGACGATAGAGTGGGACACGACGGAGCAAGAGCCCGACCACAAGATAGCATATTACCGGGGTACCGCAAGCCAGAAAGAAGCCAATAAAATGAAGGAAAAATGTCTCAAAGGTGTACAGACCGCAAATGATAGCTCCAATCGGCGAGAGTTCGAGCAGGGTGATGCAAATCCAACGCGCAACAGCACCGAGCTCCTTCATGTTTTGGAAGATGCCAATTACACCAACAAAAATCAGGAGTCCCATGAGTACGAAAGAAGCATTCATGGCTGAGGCATTTGCCCCAACCCCAAGGCCGCTGACTTGCTCACTGACAAGCGAATAGCCGGGACGTAGAAAACCCAAAATTGTGTATGCTAGTGTAAATAAGATAGGTCCAGCGACTGCGCCGAGAGCGAGCCACCGATTGATTCCCGAAATGGTATTTCTTCGATTATCTACTGAAGTTTTCATCATAATAAGCATCTCTCCTTATATTATATCGCGTTACTAGTCTCAGGCTCACGTCAGGTGGTAAGTTCCTCGTCGAGAAGTCGGTCGAACGGCTGGACCAGCGATTCCTGCGCCAATTATGATTACTTTTCCAATTGGCATATTGTTTCCTCCGTCTTTTAGCGTTCAGCACCATGGATTACGTTGTGATACCTATTCCCGCAAGCCAATAATAATTTTTTGCCGGATTTTTCATCACAATCACTCCTTCACAGGTTCATCATAACAAAAAAGGCAACTTCGTTTTAGTATACAAAGTCACCACTTTAGTATGATTTTACTAACCTTTTGCATATGAGAAAGCTCATCTTTTGCCGCCGTTCAGATAAAATATTGCGATTTTCGTTGCGGCAGGGTAGTTAAAGAACTGTACCCTTGTCAAGATACTAGACACATAAAACTCTTCTTTTAATGTGAGTCTGACATATTATCTGTTGAATGGCTCAATAAAATATTTGGTCTCATGGCATAATAAATGTCCAAATGTTGGGCAGTTGCTAACTTTTTTAGTTCTTGCACCACAACCAAGAATTTTAATCACATCATTGGAATTATAGTTGTTACAGCTCTTGGAGGATATCGGTGCTTTATTCATGAAGTACCATTCAACAAAAGCTGCTCTTGGGTTGAAAATTCTAAAAATTAGTAAGGAAAAAGGCTGGCTTATCCCTCCACCTTTACAAATAAAAAGGCCTGAAATGGTTAATAGTAACTCAATTATTCTTGGATCGCACGCCAGAAAAATAAAATATATACTATTTCATTAATTCGTAAAGGTGAAATGTTGCATATGCTGTAAATAATAAAATTTCTATTTTCAGGTAAGAATTAAATTTGAAAATATCTCAAAGGAGGTTTTTATTTTGAATTTAACACCGTATAATCCTTTCAATCAGTTAGATTCGTTTAGACATGATGTCGATCAATTTTTTCAAAATGGACTAGGATCAATCTTCACTCAATCTGAAACAGGAATCGGATTTCCAAAGATCGATATCCATGAAACAGACCATGATGTTGTAGCAAGTTGCAACTTACCCGGTATCGAGAAAAAGGAAGATATCAATATTGATATCAGTAATAACGTATTGACTATTAGCGGTAGCATCCAAAGATCCAATGATATAAAAGAAGATCAATTTCATCAAAAAGAAAGATATTTCGGACGTTTTGATCGCTCTGTAAGACTAAACACTCAAGTAAGTAATGAAAATGTTCAAGCTTCATACAAAAATGGTGTATTAGAAGTCCGTCTACCTAAGCAAAAAGAAGAAACAAGAAAACAAATAAATATTGAATTCAAATAAATCCATTTTAGGAGCCTTTACTTAATGTATTGGGCTCTTTTTGAGTATCTATGTGTTTTGTTTCTCCAAAGATTTGTAATAATGACCGCCCCATCAAACCAACGCTGTGATTCAGGAGATAGAATCCTCATTCTCCGCTGCCGAAGTTGTCCTTTTGTATCATGGTAATTGATAATTTTGCCGGGAGAATTAATGATTCGTTTTATTCACCTTCATTTCAGAATTTCATAAAATAATTATGGGGGGATAATATGCCAGCATATCGAATCATCGTTGATCGTTCAGATCGAAAACTACATCTTCTGGATCAAAACAAAGTAGTTAAAACTTATCCTGTAGCCATTGGCCGTATAACTTTGCATACACCACACGGCGAATTTACTATAATCAATAAAGTTCCTAATCCCGGCGGTCCATTCGGTGCTTTATGGATGGGTCTGTCTAAGCCGCATTATGGCATCCATGGAACGAATGATCCTTCATCGATCGGAAAAATGGTTTCTCATGGCTGCATACGAATGTATAACCATGATGTAATTGAGCTTTCAAAGTTTGTTGATATTGGAACCCATGTAACTATTCGCTAATTCATTTGGTTCAACACTTATTCCGCTCGATATGGCAATGTTAAATGAAGTTCATTTTCATATGCTACTAATTCGCGTATGCAATAAAGAGTCCAATCGCAATTTGTTCTGGTCACTTGCTCCGAATCAAATGACTTACTTTTAATCTCAAATTCCCACACCATTCTAAAAATCTTTAATAGAATATATTAGCTTGTTCCGAAAGGTGGTAATCATATGTTTCCTGCTTTCCTTGTGCAAATAGCTTTGTGGGTTATCGTTGTTCGCTCTATTTATGTTGTTGTGAAAAGGTCGCGTGGAATGAATTGGTTAGATATCACATTTCATTTATCCATTGCAATTGTCGCACTGAACATTTTATTGCCGCACGGATATAGCTACTACATTTACTAGATTAGAATTTTGCTCCCAATGAAGGGGGCTTTGTCATTTTCAGCCTACCGGGAGCACTGATCTCCAAGAAGAATATGATATAACAAAAGACGCCAATAGCAGTGGCAGGCCCTGCCACGCCATCCCGTCGGCGTCTTTTTCGTAGTTTTCTTTCATAGTGTTCTAAATAATAGATTCTTCCTAAAGATACACTTAAATTTAATGGGCAAATTAATATGAGTTTGTCTTACGAAAAACTTCCAGTCATTATCGATATTGTTCGAAACGAAAAACCTTTATCTTTAACTTGGGTAGAGGGTTGTGGAGTATTAGCAACGTCTTATGAACCTGTCGGCGAAGAAGAATAATTAGTCGCTAATCTACAGCAGGAACTCCATTTAATACGTTTTTAATTGTTTCCACAACTCTGACTTGGTCAAAAGGTTTGACAATGAAATCTTTGGCTCCTGACCGAATGGCTTCCACGATTAACGCTTGCTGTCCCATCGCGGAACACATAATGATTTTTGCATTGGGATCTATTTTTATTATCTCTCTAAGTGCATCTAACCCATTCATTTCCGGCATGGTAATATCCATTGTAACTAGGTCCGGACTGAATTGTCTATATAATTCAATCGCTTCACGTCCATTATTAGCCTCCGCTACAATTTCATGTTCAGTTAAGGCGATATTTTTTTTAAGATAGTATCTCATAAACTGGCTATCGTCTACTATTAAAATTGTTCCCACGATGATCCCTCTCCTTTGCTTGTCCATTATTTATTCGGGAAAACAGAAAAACCCCCCGAAATAGGGGGATAGAATTCTCTTATTTCGGTAACTGGCTGGCATAGTGTAAACAAACTGCACTTTAGCCCCTATAGTTTTGCGACCCTATCTTTTAATAGGTATGCCTTTATACTTTAGACTAATCATACTTCTTTGCTGATAATAAAGATATATTGAAATGCTCAAGGGAAGGTTGCTATCGTCTAAATCATCCGCTCTTTCTTGTTTTTTTCGCGAACGATTTTATATATAAAACAAAAAATCAATAAAATGAGGCTGACCACAACTCCGTAACTTACAGGTCGTACATAGGATTCGACCACATTCCAATTTGCGCCCAATGAATATCCACCATAAATTAAGGCAATATTCCAAGGTATACACCCAAACAAGGTATAGAGACAGAATTTTGCAAAATTCATTTTCGAAATCCCCGCAGGTAATGAAATAATAGATCGAATAAAGGGTAAATTCCTGCCAAAGAAAGTGACCCATTCACCATTCTTAGAAAACCAAGCTTCTGATTTTTCGATATGATTTTGACTTAATAAAAAATACTTCCCATATTTATGAAGTACAGAACGGGCGACTCGTGCCCCTATCCAATAAATAATTATCGAACCAATCAAATTACCAAGAACACCAGCACACATTACTTCCCAAAAGTAAAAAGTCCCTTTTTCAACAAAAAAGCCACCGATCGGCAATATAATTTCACTAGGAAGCGGCAAACACGCACCCTCCAAGACCATACCAATGAAGATCCCTGAGAGA
The DNA here is from genome assembly GCA_028287395.1 of Bacilli bacterium. Classification (GTDB taxonomy): domain Bacteria; phylum Bacillota; class Bacilli; order Paenibacillales; family NBRC-103111; genus Paenibacillus_AC. Next base: position 8,796 of record JAQBPR010000101.1, on the reverse strand, counting down.
CCGAACTGATCAATCATGGAAGTTGAAATGTTTGTAATTAATTCAATCAGATAATTTAACATGAAATACCTCGATTTTTAGACTATTAATACCATGATCATCTGACGAATGACGAACCCTCTCATTATATAACAATGCTAGCCATATTGCACTTTATGATTAACCCGTTCGAAATGTAAAATTTACTATAGAATGGTTACATGATGTCCTTCGTATAGATTCACTTCTGACTATCCCCTTTGTTTTTTGTCATATGATACATACCTGCAGCTCCGAGGCCAATAGTTGAAATTAAAACCAGGTTGTTATAAATATTTGTGGGAACTAGGACAAAGATAGTAGCAATGGCTATAGATACTAGCGGAAGATATTTTGTATCAACCAATTTGAAAGCTTTAAAAACCGCTACATAAGACGCAACGATTGCTGAAACGGTTATGATCATTTCATTGTCCATACACGTGAACACCTCATTTTATATTTAATTTAGTTCCTGCTCACTACTAGAAGATGATCTCATAGCTTCTATTGACACTGAAATTGCGTCCATTTTTTCATGGATTTATTTAACATAAACCAATTTAGCTTGCCGAACCTCTACCTTGTCCAGTTTATTAATCTCTCATCCTGGAATAGGGTTAGAACAAATATTTCCACAACCCGAACTGTGTTATATAATAAAATATAACCACCGGTCGCTTAATCAGGCAATCTACTCGAACAATAGGAGAAATCACATGGAAATTATCGAAATTCCAACGAATTTAATTGATGAAGATACCGATCAACCCAGAAATCAATTTGATGAAGACTCGCTGCAAGAATTATTGAAAAGCATTGAGGAGCTTGGGCTTCTGTCTCCGATCAAAGTGAGGACCACGAACGACGGCAGATATAAAATCATTTATGGAAACCGACGCTACAAAGCATGTAAAATGCTAAACCGCAGAACGATTCCCTGTATCGTATCCACGGTAACGGACGAGTTGGAAATTTATTTGGAACAGATAGCAGAGAATCTAACGAGAGAAGGCTTTTCCCCGCTAGAAGAAGCGGAAGCATTTAACAAGGTTTTGAATGATCCGAAGTTCAGTAGCTCAACCAAATACCTCTCCAGTAAACTCGGTAAGCCGGAATCCTACATCAAGAACAAATGTGATCTGTTGAAGTTTAGCAATGCAGTTAAAAAGCTGATTGTTAGCGGCACGGAGATTAAGAAGGATAAATTGACGGAAGAGCAACTGATGCCCATTAAGGAATTACCGATCGAACACCGCGATTCGCTGGCCTTGATTATCGCCAGAGACGAGCTGCCCGTGAGTGATGTCAAAAAAATCGCCCGCTTATTCAAAGATAAAGATATTTCAGCCGGTACCAAAGACAAGTTATTATATAAATCAGGGCATGAACTGTTGGAAACCTGGTCCGTATATGAACAAAATAAAGCGGAAAGGGCTAAGCCCGCTCAACCGAAGTCGGCGATAAAAAAAGATAAACCGGAGAAAGATGGGCTTGACCCGATAATGGTAACACCCATTGAAGACAAGCTGCAGCGATTACTCAGTTCCCTTCCCACCCATGCTCCATTACCATCTGAAGTCATACATTCTTATGAAGAAATTAAAACAAACGATAAAGAAATTTTTTTGAAGGACATAGACATCCTCATTGAGAACCTGGAGAAACATCTGGTGGAATGGAGAAAGGTTGGGGATTTGGTTAAAGCGAAAAAAAATAATCCGCAGCTACGGGCCACGGATCAAAAATAATAGCCCTTACATTTTTAGGTTATACTACAAATATAAAATTGGAATCGGAAAAACTATGATACTTTCAATGTGAGATTTGTGGTATAATTAAGCTGTAACAAAATAATCCAAACGAGGTGATTATAATGTTATTTGAAAAAATCCTTGTAGCATTTGACGGATCCAATTTAGCTAAAAAAGCGCTCAAAAAAGCCTTAGAATTAGTCGAGGAAAGCCCTTCAACGACTTTAGAAATCATTCACGCGTATCAAATCCCAACCTTTATTTTGGGGGAAGCCTATATTACCGCATCGGTTGATATTAATCAGAGTTATATTGATTATGCCCAAGGTGTTTTGGATGAAGCAAAAAGCTTAGTACCTCAGCATAGTAATATTCATTTCGTATTGAAACAAGGCGAATCCTCTAAAGTGATTCTTGAATATGCAAATCAAACAAAATGCGATTTAATCGTTATGGGCAGCAGAGGACTCGGCGGAATTCGCGAATTTATTCTCGGCAGTGTAAGTCACAATATCGTGCAACACGCTAAAATCCCCGTTCTGATTATCAAATAATAGGTCATACTGAAAAGCACCTTCAATGGTGCTTTTTTTCTTGTCTAGAGACAAGATATTTATTCTAGTTTTCCGATTCTTTGTCACCATTTTCTTAGGACTGAATAAACTATGAGCTATATAGCATTCTCTATTTCATACGAGGAGGTGAAGAATGCAGATTCATGTTATCCAATCAGGACAAACGCTTTATAGCCTCGCAAAAACCTATGGGATCTCCGCAGAAATGATTCAAACTGCGAATAAAATCCAGAATCCGAACCGTTTGGTGATTGGCCAGGCCTTAGTAATTCCTATTATCGGTTCTTTTTATTGGGTACATCAGGGTGACACTTTATATTCAATAGCCCATAGATTCGGACTTTCCGCCCAGTCACTCGCACAGATTAATCGAATTGCTTTAAACCAACCTTTACAGCCAGGATTTCAGCTCTACATTCCACCATTACCGAAGAAAACAGTTGAAGTAAATGCTTACGCGGAGTCGAGAGGATCACAAGCTTCGCAAAATTTAAAGCCCTTTTTATATGAGGCCTCACCTCATCTAACTTATCTATCTCCATTTAGCTTTCACATCCTTCGAGACGGGTCATTGACAGCGCCTCCGCTTGACGATTACCAAGCCATAGCGAGCCAATATGGCGTCACTTTGATGTTGGTTGTAACCAATCTGGAAAATGAACAATTTAGTGCGGAGCTCGGTGGCATTATTCTAAATGATCCGCAAATCCAACAAAAATTACTGGATAATATCATCCAAACCGCGAAGTCACGGAATTTTAGCCACATCCATCTCGATATCGAGCATCTAAAACCAACGGATCGCGAAGCATACAATGCTTTCCTGCGAAAAGCGGCTGATCGGATTCATCAAGAAGGCTATACGATGTCCACAGCCTTAGCGCCAAAAACAAGTGCAGCTCAATCAGGTGAGTGGTATACTGCCCATGATTATAAAGCGCACGGACAGATTGCTGATTTTGTCATTATTATGACCTATGAATGGGGCTACAGCGGGGGACCACCGATGGCTGTTTCGCCCATTGGTCCTGTCCGGCAGGTTCTAGAGTACGCACTTAGTGAAATGCCAGCTTCTAAAATAATGATGGGGCAAAATCTCTATGGATATGATTGGACATTGCCTTACGTGCAAGGCGGACCCTATGCGAAAGCTCTAAGTCCGCAAGAAGCGATATCTCTTGCAAGCATCAGGAATGCAGCAATACAGTATGACTACACAGCCCAAGCACCGTATTTCGATTATTACGATGATGCGGGTAAAGCCCATAAAGTTTGGTTTGAAGACGCCAGATCGATTCAAGCTAAATTCAATTTGGTTAAAGAATTAAATATTCGCGGCATCAGCTACTGGAAATTAGGACTCTCTTTCCCGCAAAACTGGCTGCTTATTCAAGATAACTTCCATGTTAAAAAAATATAACAGCGTCCATATAACAAGGACACTTTACTGAGTGTCCTTTACGCAGTGTTATCATTTAATTCACACAATTGGCAATTAAAATTAATCTTCTCTTAACATTCTTTTCGTATGATCTAAATAAGGAAGCAAGGAGGTGAGCAAGTTATGATCGTATTTGATGTAGTAGTAAATGGTGAAGTGAAGGAAACAATTCAGCCGGTTATTCAAAGACTTAAAGCGATGTATGATTACATGAAGGAACAGATGAAAATTATGAAGAAAAAGTACGGAGAAGACATCCAATTGAATAGACGTATTATTTATTAAAATGGTCATTTTAATTCTTGACAATCAACAAGGCTTGTGTTTTCATCCGTTATGCTGTATGATCAATAAGTAATTTAAACGTATTCCCCCCTATTCGTTCCTCCAATAGAATAAGTTTTTCCTCCATCCATTTTTCTCAAATTCACCAAACCCAAGAATTTGTACAAGTGTTCACTGATTCAAACTGGCACGGTCATTGGAGCCGTAAGGATGAAAGAGAGGTAGGGCTTTCATTGTTTTAGGATGCACAACTATGGTAAACGTATTAATCGGAGTTAAAAGGGACTTATAAAAATCTGCCATTTCGCAATTAAAATGACTTCAAGAAATGGCAGAGGGATTACATTTTTTATTTATTTTCGCTTGGCTTTGAACTGTTTAAACTGATAGTAGATTGTACACCCGATACAATACCCGCTTAACGCGACTAACATCACAACTCCCAAAAGCCAAGCGAATATATTACCCGCTACAATCCAACCGTTAGCAATACAAAGGATCGATAGGGTTAAAAATAAAAGGGCTAAAGTCGTATTGAATCTATACAATTCTCTGGCTTGTGTTTCTGCTCCCTGAACATTTATAAAGGGTTTGACCACTTGCATAAATAAGTTAGAGCCAAATATTGCTCCAGTGATCAGCACAACCCATAATAGGATCAGCAAGAAAGGCATTTTTAATAACGACGCTAAAATAATTACTGCGATAACTCCAACTTGATTCGCTTTTACATAAGGCATAGGTACGTCCTGCATTAAATACACCCTCTCTTCTATTTTTTTGAATAGTTTTATTTGGCTAATACCATATTTTTTAAAAATAAGTCCGTTGCTATCTCCCACGTATAATGATCTATCACATACTGACGACATGCCTCGGAATTTTTATTTTCTAACGCAAATTTTATGGATTCCAAAAGTGATTCGTTTAAACAACCGACTTTTTCGTTGATAATATCTTTTATTTGCGGGACTGGAAAGGCTGCAACGGGAACACCGCTGGATAAAGCTTCTATCAGCACAAGTCCAAATGTATCTGTTTTACTAGGGAAACAGAACACTTCTGCATTCGCATAATAGGTAGACAATTCTTCTCCACTCTTGGCTCCAACAAAGATAGCATCTTTGTATTTTTCACTCAGATCAGAAAACTCAACTCCGTTCCCAACAATAACTTTTTTCAGTTTGGGATCGATAGGTGATAAATCCAGGTCAAGAAAAGCAGTTAAATTCTTTTCAACAGCTACCCTTCCAACATACAACACATACGGATAAGGCGAATCGCCGCTTGCTTTAAGTGGCGAAAACAATTCTGTATCCACACCTCTAGACCATATTACAGTTCTGAAGATCCCCTTTTTCCGCAATTCTTTTTTTATCGCCTCCGTTGTAACCAAAACTTTAGCGGATTTTCGATGGAACCATTTCATAAATAAATATCCGATCGCAAGCGGTATGCCTAGATTTTCTTTTACATATTCAGGGAATTTGGTGTGATAAGCAGTCGTGAATTTAAGGTTTTTTTCAATACAGTATCGCCTGGATGTTATGCCAATAATACCTTCTGTCGAAATGTGAATATAATCCGGATTGATCGCATCTATCATCGCGTACAGCTTCTTTTTGTGATTATAGGAAATGGGGATATCTTTATAGACGGGAAGCGTAAAAAAATTAAACATGCTCGGCTCTAAAACCGATACTTCAAAACCCCTGGCTGTTAGAACCTTAATTGTATTCTGTATGGTGAATACAACGCCATTAATATGTGGAGCCCATGCATCTGTAACAATCAAAATCTTCTTCATAAAATTTCACTTCTCCGATGGTTCAAAGTGGTGTATACATTCAAATCCAAGTATTTCAAGCGACGATTGACGATCTTGATTCTGTAACTCTATTATTTGATGAATATAGAATTTTTTATGACCAAATCTCCGATATCCAGAAAGCAAGAACCTTCCTCTTCGAAAAGTTTGAACATCAGGAATCTATCATTTTTTTAGCCAAAGATCAGAGTTCAGAACATGATGTAGGGTTTATTCAATTATATCCTTCATTTTCATCTTTGACTATGCAGAGATTGTGGATATTGAATGACCTTTTTGTCAGCCATAACCACAGGAAGCAAGGAAACGGCAATCAATTGCTTGAAGCAGCCAAATCGTTCGCGATTAAAACAAACGCTAAAGGAGTTCAATTATCCACAGCATGGGATAATAAAACCGCCCAAAGATTATACGAGTCTCTTGACTATAAAAAGGACGATCTTTATCGTTATATTTTACAATGAATGACAATGTATAACCCCCATTTTTTGTGATTCATTTATTATAATTTTCTGGTTAATTATAACACTTCACTTTCATAGTAACAAAGAGGATTGGCTAAATTCTTTCCATATAATCATTGCTCATTTTTATCACCATTATATATTTTAAAATGCGCTTCAATCTCCAGCCAATTGTGAAGCCTAATAAATCTATCTTCTAAATGTTGATTGTGCGGTGCATTGAAAAGTATAACATCGTGCTTATATGCTTCGATATTGTGTGCGCCATCATCAATGAGAATGTCTGCGTTAAACATAAACTTATCATTCAGAAAAACTAAATTACGTAAATTAAAGTTAGGCAAGTACTTCTCGACCCAATCTCCCTTATCGCTACATGACTTGTGATGATAAGCAGTAACAATATATACATCAGCAAATGTTTGAAGATACTCCATGACTCTTCTAGCATCTTTCTTTATGGCTAGACTAAGAAAAAACCCAGGTTCATTCAAATAATCATAAACCTTTTTACCACACTCAGGTTTAACAATATTTGAGGTATCCCACACAACGAGATCATCCGGAGTCAATGTATCATTGTAATCCTTGTTATAGCGATCAATCCAAACCTCTTCTAAGTTGTTTAAGGTTGTGTCAAGGTCAACTGCAATCGTTAATTTTGTCATACTACACCTTCCCCAGTATAATATAGCCTTTATTTTATACATCAAAGCAAATTTAATCGAATTTTGTTGATCGATTTTTGTTTAAAATAGTGCCTTGTACACTCCTATTTTTTTCCATTTTGGTGTATCCTTGTATTACAACTTGTAAAAATAGCAGGCATCTTCTCTCTAGAAAGGAGGAGGCTGCATCATGGATGTATTTCAGGCTCTTTCGATTATGTTTGTATTTGGGTTATTCATACTCACATTATTAACTTACATTGAAAAGAGAAAATAATCCAACAGGTTCTGTTTTGGTTATAAACCATACTGAGCATTAACTGCTATATCAACAAGTTGTATTGTGAGTTAGATCAAAATGGTCTGACTCAATTTTTTTGCAATGAATGCATGTGAATATTCGTTCTTATTCATACATGGATGCTATCGCTTTAGCGCTAAAAATATATTTACCCATTTATTGAATTATTTTACTATTTTTATTTGGAGTATGCTATTATATTTATGTATTACTGCGAATCTATCCCAGCATCTCAACTTGAAAGGAGGTGAATTTATGAATTTTAAAAAACGAATCATCTCTATTCTAGTATTTGCTGCACTTACCCTCGGCCTTTCAACTATTGGGGCTACTGCAGCACCGACAACCTATGTTCACAGCATCTGGTCTCAAACTCCTCTATACGTAGAGGATAATGGTACTTGGTACACAGCAACAGGTGGAAATACGATAATAAGCTGGACTGATGTCGCTTTAAGTTCAGGTAATACAGGATTTTTCAATGCAATTGTAAATGTAGGTGTTAATCTCTACGAATTCCGATTAAAGACATTCTCTTCAAGTACAGCCAGTCAGATTAATGGAACATTTGATATTTATAAAAATTCCGTTCTGGTTGCTACTTCATTAACTGGTTCCGTTTATGGATTGAATCAAGCCACAGGAAATTACTTCAAATTCTATGACAGTTCCAGTCTTTGGCATGTATCCGCCTATATTGATAGTCGAAAAGACTATTAATCGATGATGCCAAAAATATCCTCAGAGGGATCTGGATAACCATTCCAGGTCCTTTTCCAATTCCAGCGAAGCAAGATTCTTTCGTTGATATTATAAAAACCGTTAACGTCTTCGTAAATATTTCATTAAAAATAATAGAGTTAAAAATGCAGTGAGCCAAATTGCTAGTACAATTCCAAGAATAGAAAAAATCTGTTCCGATGACTTTGCAAAATATAATATTAGAACTTCAAAAACAACAAATGCTGCTCCAGTTATGTATCCCAAGCTAAGTATCCTGTGGTTTTTGGAATATTTGAAGAAAAATTTGAAGATGTTTATCGTTAGATAAAAAACAATTAAGCCAGCAAAAAATAGTACAACGTCTTTACTATCATCGCTTGAATAATCACTCTTCCATATTGATTTAATTCTCCAAATAAAAAACATTGCGAAACCAATTCCAAGAGCTATTTCCACCAAATTTTGCAGGGCATTTTTCATTTAAGTATCTCTCTTCATGCTTTATGTATTCTTTGAATAAATCAATATTCCATCCCTTTCATTTCCACAAACAAAACTTAACCCTTGATTCCTATTCAAATAAAAATTTATTGATTGTTCAGGATCTGCTTCGCTTAACGCCATTCCTTCTGTATTAGACCACAATTCGAAGGATTTTCCATAATCTTCAATAATCATATTTCTAAACTGATGCATCCCAATTCCTCCAGACAAATCTCATAATAAGTACATTAGACAT
>JAQBPR010000090.1 GCA_028287395.1 Bacilli bacterium | reverse complement strand
TTCTTTCCATTCGTGTTTACATAATTCACTCATTTGTTTGCTCCTTGTAATCAGTTATTATCTTTTTGGCTTGTATCAATCCCATTACGAACTGCGGCATTCCAGTGCCTTTGGCGAATTCGATTTCCTTGTCTAAAAGTTTTATTAATTCCTCTTTATTCATTTTTCAACTTCCTTTGCGTGAGTGATTGATATAACATAAAAACTTTTGACATTCTCGTTGCTTCTCAAAAATCTTTCAAGAATATTCTCGGCATATTCTATTGTGTGATCGTCTTCGGTAAAGGTAACATTAACTGTTATCGTGTAGCTATTCATTTTTCCCACCATCCTTTCCTAAAATTTTCGGCATTAAGATCATATTCATTTCGTTTTTCCAAAATTGTTTTGTGCGAGAACTAAATTCACCTCGTGGAAGCCTAGAAAGCCAATCGTACATTAACTTGTCGTGCTCATCATCCATATTAAAACGGATGCTCTTTAAAAGACTGTTCTTCATGCTAACCTCCTTGTATATATATCTATACATAGTATACCATATCACTCCATCATATGGAAGAGTAGAAGAGGCAAATATCATATATATGAACATTTCTCTTTAGCCATGTGTCATTGGGTATGAAAATTTAAACAAAATCCGTCCCTATTATCTCCCACGCTTTCCCCGTTTTTAAAATATCAATCCGCTTGAATAACGTGTTTATAAATTCCTTCTTATTTATACGTTCGATGTAATTCCAATTTTCCTTTAAGGCCGCAATGGTTTCTATGACATCATTCCGCGTTAGTGTCGTTGGTTTATCCGTTGGAAGGATTCGCAATTCTTGATTTAAGTCATGGACCCGATTCATTTCTTCATCCATTAATTTGGTGTAATCTTCATACGGCATCTTGCCGTCACCAAAAGCATACTGCCAATTCTTTCTACGTTGTTCACTCTTACTTAAATCTCGTTCAATCCGCTTACGTTCCTTTTCATGATCTTCCTTTGCCGCGGATACTTCAACATAAGTAACCTCTCGAGAGAAATCAAAATGTTTAAAGAACAACTTTTCAAAGTTTACCTCTGATAAATCCGATTGATCACACTTGCCCAACGTTTTACCATTACAGCGATAATAGTAATACTTTGTCGAACGCTTGTATGTCTGTGTCATGCCATGATAAGGTGCTCCACACTTTCCGCAGTGAATGATAGTTGAGTAGGGGTAGTCGAATGAGGAACGAGACATTTCCTTGCGTGAGCGCCTTCCTATGATGTTCTGTGCACGTTCAAATGTTTCTTTATCGATGATCGGTTCGTGTCCACCTTCGCGGATGATTCTTTGATCCTCAGACAACTCTTTGCGCTTCCAGTGATTCATTCCGGCATAGGTATAATTGTTTAAAATCCTCTCTATAGAGCTGCCGTGAAATATTCCGCCGCGAATCCCTAATTGATTGCGTTCATTCAGTTTTTTAGCTATGGTCGAATAACCCCACTTTTTAATCAGCAGCATGTCAAATATCTCGCGTATCAGCTCCGCTTGTTCGGGTACAATCGACAATGTTCCTTCTTCGTTAATCTCATAGCCATAGGGCGCGAATGTGTTTCTAAAGCCCTGTTCAGCGCGTTGAGTCATGCCCTTTTTAATCTCTTGAGATAAGTTCTCACGAAACATTTGAGCCAAGATACCCAACATATAAATAAACATCCGTCCCATAGGGGTCGAAGTGTCTATGCTTTCACTTAATGAAACCAATTTGATATTCTTCGCAATAACCAAATCAACTAAATCATATAGATCGGATATGTTCCGCGTGAGCCTGTCCAACTTATGGATAATTAGCGTTTCAAACTTTCCCGTTTTCATATCTGCTATCATTTCTTGAATGCCAGGACGATTTAAATCCTTTGCAGAAACACCGGGATCGGTATAGATGCGCACTAAGTCCCATCCTTGCAGTTCAACAAACTTTACCAATTGATCATACTGGGCAGCAAGCGAGAAACCTTCATCAACCTGCGAAGTTGTAGACACTCTCGTGTAAATACAAGCTTTCATATAAATCCTCCTAAAGTCATGCCCATAAATTAACATAAGCGAACGAACGCGAACATATCATGAGAAAATTCTAATCACATTCGACATTTTTCTGGTTTTTTCTATGTCTTTCGATATATATTGCATCTTGGAAAATTGTGCTATTCTTATTGAACACGAATGAAACCGCTTTACAAGATACGGCAAACCACCTGAAAGAGTGGGACGCAAAACTATAGGGACTTCACCGTTTACCGATGGTATGTTAGCCAGTTGCCTTAAAAGGCGGTTTTTTTGTCTCTAAAAAATCACTCTTTTTTCGGTGATTTCGTCCAGTTCAGATCAGCTATCGCTTTTCTGAATTATTGCCGACTCCATATGCGCTAATATTCAACCGTCTCGTAAAGTTCTTCCATGGGAACGCCCAATGTGAAAGCAATATTAAAAGCATTGGTATAGGACATTTTACCGCGGTTGTTGGCATAGTCTGAAAGCTGATTGAATCGTATGCCAGTTTCTTCTGCTAACTTAGTGAGGGTTAATTTTTTTTCGCGCAATATGTTGTGGAGTCGGCATGTTCCTGGACGGAATGCCATGTTTTACCCCACTAAATGTTGATTTTATATCGAACAATGCTGAAAAATATCACTTGATAGCAAACGTTTGTTCCCATATAATAAGAACACGGCTGCAATATGACATAGGAGATGGCGCAATGGAAAGTGACAAACGAAAAATTATTGAATTGCTCGAAAATGCGAATGAAAAGCAGCTTAAAATTATACTTGAAGAATTAAGGAACCTAATTAAAACATTTACATAGATTATTAACGCCTTCGGGCGTTTTTTATTTGCTCATTAAAATCCACTTACCTGTACCTGGAACAAATCTATAAACATCACCATTGGTTTTGTTTATTTTTAATATTGAGTTAGATTCATTTCCATAGTGTATATATTCATATGGCGTATAGTAAACAAAGCGATATATTCCGTATAAAATCGCTGAGATGAGAATGAATATTGTTAAGTATTTTAATATCCATGAATTTAATATATTTTTCATTTTTCACCATGAAAATTTCCCATCGGCTGAGGTATTTGCTATTCCTTCAAGGCTTTTTTAACGATGTGTAGCATGCTCTTTATATCTTCCTCGTTTCTTGCCTTCCCAACAATATCCACAATCTCGCGTTTCAAGCGTTCCATTTCTGTTTCTTCTATATAAATGTTTTCTTGGTTGTTATCTGAGTATCCAGCTAACCTCATCAATTCGTCATATTCGATGTTATAAGCTTTTGCTAAAGCTCTTAATACATCGGGTGATGGTTTAATCGGAGCTTTAGTCTTTCTGTTTTTACCTAACTCAAGATCACGGATATAGGTGTGGCTTAAACCACTTCGCTCCGCAGCTTCTCTCAAAGGTAAATCACCCCTCAATTTTTCAATAAACTTCCCAAAATCGT
>JAQBPR010000080.1 GCA_028287395.1 Bacilli bacterium | reverse complement strand
TCGTTATTGATTGCTGGCAAAGTCTAAGATTTTATGTTCAGAATGTCGTAAATCATAAAATTGTCCCTGAGCCTCAACTAAAGGATTGATAAGGTCGTCTGGATGGAGCATGACTATACGAGCCACTTGACCATCCGTCAAAATCACATGATCACCAACCAATCTGTTCATCATATTTGTTATAAAACTATGAACAATCGATGGATCAAACAATCCATAGGAATTTTTGTAGATTTCCTGAAATACTTGATACAAGGGTACTGGTTTCTTATACACTCGTTCTGAAATCATCGTATGAAACACATCCGCAACCGCAACAATCTTACTGAAGTGTGTGATCATATCACTGGAAACCCCGAATGGATAGCCACTGCCATCTTCTCGTTCATGATGCTGAAGTGCAACTAAAGCTTGTTGTTCTGTCATATCTGGAAGATTGCGAATCATCTCATACCCCAAATGAGTATGGAGTTTCATTTCGGCATACTCATCAGCATTAAGTCTACCTGCTTTATTTAAGATTGAGTCAGGAATCTTGGTCTTACCGAGATCATGCATCAAACCCGCTATGGTAATGTCGTTTAGTTCTACATCTTTCAGTCCCAGCCATTTACCGATTAGAAAGGAGATGACCGCAACACCGATACAATGTCTAAACGTGTAATTATCCTTTTTACTTAACTCCAAAATAACATTGGATAAATTAATGTTGAAACACAATTCTTGGATTTTCGGCATTACCTTATCCTGAATGACTTTTTTTGATAGTTCCTCTGAACCATTATGAACCTTTTCATAGATCAATTGTACTTCCGAAACCGCTGCTTCAGTTATGAATTCTGTTACTAGTTGGGTGTCTTCTCTCCATAAATCAATTCCGTGTTGGTGTAGAAGATCAAGATGATGATCGTTCAATATACTGTTCTGTGCTAGGAGCAAACTGAACTGCCTCGAGTAGATGTTGATTTTTAACCTTCTCCCAATGAACCATGTATTATCGATAAGAATCACCCACTTTCTTATGGCTGTTGTTTAAAGCTGTTGCGGTCAAACGTCTTATCTTCAACCGGCTCAAAAATATCCATACTATACCGATCAATAATAACTCGACCTTCAAACATTTTCTTCACCAAAATTTTCTTTGTAGCTTTTAGGCTTGTCCCTACGCCAGTGATTCCACCGACATACATCGCAGATATGGTATCTCCTGCTTCCAACTTGGAGCCTCGGCATACAGAGTTGTCCAAAAAGAAAATTATATTCCCTGCCGAGTAGAGATCACATTGAATGACGCCTTCTCTTCGAATCAGGATATCTCCATTCGACTTTATTGTGGAGTTCTGACCTTGGTTAATATTGATCTGTACTTGCGATTCTTGACTTAATGCGACTCTCATGAAAGCTTCTCTCAAGACCCGCACGAAATCTTCCATTCTTGGAGCAGTCATAACTTCAACAATTTTTGTTGGTAACACGAATAATTCTAAGTAATCTTTCAAATGCTGCAATGAATCCTTATTGTAGGACTGTATGCTCGAAATAACACCAAGCAGTTCCTTCACGACATCCCATACTTGCATGTATTTACTCTCAATAATTAACAACAACGATTGTCCATACCTAACTTGCATTTTCTTTTTACTGATTTCGTTTATTAACAATTTCACACTTTCCGCTACTTTTTCAAAGATGTCTATTAATTGTTTAGAACTGTTATAGAGTCTGTTATAGAGCATACCGAAATACCCCGAATAGAGACTACTTCCGATGACATTCCCTTTCACTGCAATACTACCAGTAGCTGTTAAGGTCGAGTTAAAAACACTACCTGAGATATAAATGTTTCCCAGTGACTCGATAATCATGTTATCCATGACATCGCCATAGACGATCACGTCTCCACCAAAAACGATATTACCTGTTAGTAAATCAACATTGCCTGGCACGATAAATGCAGTGTTAATATCAAAATACTGGCTCTGGTGCAAATAAATTTAGACCCACAATATATAGTATGCAAAAGAAAATTTATTTGGGAATTTGACACCGCATATGGTATGTAAAAATATTTTTGCACCAGAGCCCATGGGACTTTACACCGCCTATATGTGAGGATTGTAGTTTGTTAGAAACATTGCGCTACTCTCCAACTTTTTGGAAATCGACAAACACAGCATAGCCCAATATTTCTGGAAGCTGCAGAAGGGAGAACACTTGCTTCACATCCGCAGATAGATTTTTTATGACGACGTTTTTGCCTTGCTTTTGTAGATTTGTTATAAGTGTGATTAACAAACCAATCCCGGAAGAATCCACAAAAGAAACCTTCTCAAAGTCAATTTCGATGACCGTGCTGTTCTGCAGCTCAGGAGTGATTTCATCCTCCATAATCTCTGTCACGTCGATATCTACATCCCCATCTAGTAAAACAGAAGCCTTAGAATCTGTATGCAATACTTTGTAATTGAACATGTTGAGCGCTCCTTTTATGAAATAATTAACTGGCCATCCTCATCAATTCTTGCAAATACATTAAATGTAAGATCCATAAATCTGTGTGTTTTTGTTCCAATCTGGATCACGGTATCCGCCATGGCCGCTTTTATTTTGATCGTTTCGCTTTGAGGAACGGTGATTTTTGTAACGATTCCGCCTTTCGCACCTGCTTCCCCTACCCGCACTCCTTTTGAAGCGTATATATCTCCGCCGCGGACGAAGCCATCCACTTCGATAAATCCTCCCGCATGGAGTTTAGAATTATAGATCCCTTGCCCGACAATAATAATGTTACCGCTCGAATACATTTGACTGTTATGAGCAAAGCCTGCTTTAATGAAACAATTTTCTTCGGGCTCAGGATTCTGGGTGGAAGCATACAATTCCTCAGCCATCTTAATCATTCTAACGACATCTTCAATTGATTGTAGATTAGAAATATGGGGTTTCATATAAGCATTATTCATTTGCTCTCCGAATTCAAGCCATTCTCCCCCTAAACCCTCTGCGCCGCTATTGATTTTATTAATTACTGTCATCGTTAATGGATGAAACGATTTGAATTTTCCGTCACATAAGATTTTAATCAACGGACCGAGACCTGTCCGGGCAAAAGACGAAACCTTAAATGCAGAAACCGTAGAGAGCTGGTTTATCGCATTTGACATTTGTTTCATTTGCTCAATGAGTTCACCGAGAATTTGAGAGATTTCAGCCTTTAAGAGATTACTTTTTCCGGCTGTAATTTCACTTGTTATGACATTATTTTGAATGATGATGGAGTTTCCAGCGGTTATTTTCGCCATGTTTACATTGTTGCGAATGATTACATTTCCTTGGGCCTCCAGGGTCATCCCATCTTGAACTGATCCCAAAACTTCAATGTCACCAATAAAATGAACGTTACCGGTTTGAAAGTCTACATCCTTTCCGAGCGTTAATTTAGGGATCACTGAGATTTTAGCTAGTTGTCCCTTTATTTTAACTTCTGGATGTCCCGCGTCTGTTGCCACAACTTTAGTCCCGCCATCAACAAGAACAATACCTTTTCCTGCATTCACCGAAAGAGGATAGACCTCTGGAGGAAACACATATTCATTGGTGACGGCTAAACCCGGGAATCCAGGTATAGGAGGGCAAACAATGCCTATCAATTGGCCACGATCAGCTGATGGGAATTCTTGAATTTCCCGATAGTCAATTGTGCCATCCGAACGTTCTTTTACGCCTTTTTTGATTTCTACTTCTTGGACTGGTTCGAAATAACCGTGTTTGCCAGGTGTAGGCGGAGTACCCTTAGCGATAATAAACGATCCCGCTTCTTCGCTGATGCAAGCACGCGCTATTTCACTATATTCCACCCCATGAACGATGCCCATCCCTTTAAGCTTGTCCATAATTGGACCCGTCTCAATCATAATGGGAATGATCCTTTCATCAACCTCTAATTGAATGTTATTACTAGGTGGCATATCTTTTAACTTTCTCCTGATGACCTTTCCGGGAGTAACCTTTAAAATGGCCTCCATTTTGTTATCGCTTATTTTTAATTCCCATGTAGGGTCATGCTTGTCATCCTGTAATTCAACTTGAAGAATATCGTTTTCACCAATAATTACCGTCTTTTCTACAAGAACTTCATTTTGATACAGATTCATTCCTTTCGCAGGAGAAACCAATGGATATTTATCGGGTGCGTCTTTGGAAAATATTTGTCCATCCCTCACCCATACTTTACCGAATAAATCAGATTCATCGGCTTTCCTAGCAACCACAACAGGAGACGGGACTTGGTTCTCCTTTGGGAATTCCATTGACTCCACTATATTTTTCAGCGACTCCAAAGAAACCACAGGGTCAAAGGAAGCATTTGCAGCATTTTGGATCGTTCTATTCGTGACTCGAACAACTGCCGGCTTTGCCCCAATACCTAATATCCCCTTTGTCTCAGGTTCAATGATTTCAATGTCCACGTCAGAATGTGCAGCATTTAATAAATCCAAAGCGGTATTGACCGCTTCTTTTACGGTCTTTCCTTTAGAAACGATATATTTATTCAATGATATCCACCCTCCCCTTTAAGGAACCATCAATGGTGAATTTAAACTAGAGATTTCGTCCATTTCCTTACCCACCTTCAACGCAACCATCGTAATGTCATCTCTTTGAGGCAACCCTTCTGTAAAAACGGTGATGTCCTCCAAGATCTTTTGTTCAATCTCCTCGGCTTGAAGATGACAATTCTTAACGAGTATGCCAACCAATCGCTCCAACTTGAACATATCTCCACTTCGATTTTTCGCCTCGATGATCCCGTCAGTATAGAAAAGTACCAAGTCTTCCTCTTGGAGTTTCATTTGCGCTTCTTTGTAAACTTGTTCTGGCAATCCTCCAAGCATAACGCCTTGTATTCCGGGAGGTTCAATGATATCAAAATTCACACGAACAATGACCGGAAGAATATGTCCGGCGTTAGCATATACTAAAATGCCTTTTTTCGGATCCCAATCTGCACAAAACACCGTGACAAACGACCTTAATGTTCTTAAATCCTTAAACATCGCATTATTCATGGCGGTGAGTGTTTCACCCGGCCCTTCTGTGGCTTCGGCCGCAGTTCTGAAGGCTCCTCGGGTAAGTATCATCAACATGGCTGCAGGAATTCCTTTACCCATCACATCTCCAATGATGATTCGGATCTTTCCGTTAGCAAGCTGGTAAAAATCAAAATAATCCCCGCCGATAAGCCGAGCAGGTATGGAGACCCCTGAAACCTCACCGGTTGGCAATAAGGGTTTCTCTCCATTCAAAAGCTTCGTTTGAATATTCCGTGCCAAATAGATTTCACGTTGTAATGTTTTAGTCATTTCAGGCTCAGAGCCAGCGCCAATATCGCTGTTTGATTGGAACAATACTTTACGAAAATTTATCACTTAGTCCCCCCCATCTGAAGCACCTCGATAATGTCAAATACACCTACGGTTTTAAACAAGTCCGATAGTGTTTCATTAAGGCCTACGAATTCGATAAAAATACCGCGCTCAGTAGCGGCGTAGATAATGGAGAGAATCGCGCCAATACCTGTTGAATCAATAAAATCCAGCGTTGCAAAATCCACTACAATTTTTGAGATGCCCTCGGGAATATTGAACTCAAAACCATCGATGGTCGAATAATCCATCAAACCAACGATTTTCACGAAATAGGTAGATTCATTGACTTCCTTTTTCAATTCGAATGACATATTTACTCCTCCACTTGCATTTCTTGGTTGTTTAGTATAACAGGAAAGGGGCAACTGCATTACGTGCTGCCCCACAACTGCCGTTTAAAGTTTAAATTTAGAAAGTTGATTCAGCAGTGAATTTGAAAGCTCGGACAACTCACTGGATTGACCATGAAGCGACTTAAATAAATCTGAAAGCGTGATCGTAATCTCCGTAGCATTATTGGTTCTCTCACTGGTCAATGTACGTATCTGATTCATTTTATCCAAGATTTCCTTTGCCTTTGGATTCTCATTCTGCAGTTCCAACTGCCCTTCAACTTGATCCAAGAAGAAATTGATCTCTTCAATTGACTCTCTAGCGGAGGAGGTTGTTTCCATAGACATTGTATAGACCTTATCGACCGACTGGTTCGCTTCTGTTTCCAATACGAAGGACACACTTTGGGCTTTTGTTGCCTTTTCGTGCGTATCGGTTAGCATCTGGTGTAAAGAAGCCGCCATTTTATTGGTTGAATGAGATAAATCCCCAAGCTCTCCCTTGTCAGACACAGTGCTTTTCGCAGTTAAATCCCCCTGCTCAAGCTTTTTGATTTGCATGATAATCTTCTGTATGTTCTTGTAAATTCGTCTGAAGAAGCTTGCTGTCAATACAAACAGGGCAACAAGGGAAAGCAACCCAAAAATAATTAAGAATATGGAATGACGGTATAAAGGTGCACTGATTTTTCCATAATCCAAAGCAATGTAGACGACCTGATCCTGATTGATGGGCATAAACATTTTGTATAGTTTTTTCCCGTTAACTTTTTGGATGAAAATCTCTTTGACAGTTTGATCAGCCATTTTTTTCAACGCATTGTTGTCATAGTCGCTTTGGTATTCATACTTGCCGTTAACGATTTTTTTAAGAGGAGGGTATATGTTCTCTTCTAAAGCAGGATTTGCAAAGACCTTAGGTGTCAGCACCGCGATCTCGACCACATAGGGATTTTCCTGTTGTATCTTCGGAATCCACGAGTCAGGTCCTACCTTCTGGATAAACTGGTTTACCTCACCCGCTTCAATGTATGGATTAATGACATATGAAGTTCCTGGGGAATGATAATAGGCATATTTATAGAACGCAGGTTGTCCACCATGTGTAGCGGATTGGGCGATAGGAAGAACAACCGTATTGTTTTCCAAAAACGTAGCTCCGGGGATTGGAGGTTTACCTCCAGCAAGCAGCATTTCTCCCGCCTCATAAAAGCCGACCTTTTTCATGCTAAACCCGATTTCCTCCGGATCAGTAGAAGCTACCCCTACAATATCTTCGCCGCGTTTGGTCAAAAGAGTAATCCCGGCAATACCTAATTGACCCCGTATGTTTTTCAACTCGTCGTTCGTAATAGCGCTAAGCTCTTTCCCTTTCAATAGATCGGCGATATGTTTCGAATACGAATTCAATTTCAAATCAATTTGATGTTCAATGGAGTTCGATGCCACCACTGTCTCTTCCATCCCGTTGTTTACACTTTGTGCAACCAATAAGGCTTGGTTTTCGGTTTCTCGGGATATTTGTGTGTTAATTAAATACAGTTGAATCACACCGGAAACCACAGCTGTGATGATCAGCAAAAGAAACATCCGAATTAAAAATTGTCGTTGAAGTGAACTTTTTATTTGCAACATTTCGTTTCCCCCTCTATCATTTAAGCTTAAACCACCGCAAAGCGCGTTGCCGTATCTCATCTAATCTGTTATTACAACAATGTCCTTCTTCATCATACTCAACTAATCTTTTACCGGCAGGCAGTCTTTCATATAGGCGATACATATCTGGGGAAAGCACCATTTGATCTTTCTTCCCATGGAAAACCAAGACTGGTGAACGGTATTGTAAGCTCTTGAAGTCTGGCATCGCTCTTTTCTCAGGGACCAATGTACAGGATAAATCCATTCGTTCGAGAAAGTAAGCCGGAAGATGCAGCCTTTCAAATTCTACTGCAGGGCTGACGGCAGCCGTCTTTGTGATTTGTGGGTGACAGCTGCCATATATAGCCCATGATGCCCCCAAGCTGGTACCAAATAAGTGAATTGGGAGGTCAGAAAACTCACTAGCTGCAAACGCAATTAAGCGATCCATAAAGTATTCCCATCTATTTTTCGTGCCTCTAAGGCCATTAAGTGTATAGGTTTCTCCTTGTCCTGGACCGTCAAAGCTAACAGTTACAAAACCGTTACAGTTAAAATCCATTTCATACTTGAATAATTCCTCTTTTGTCGAATCAATCGGATTTACAATGATTATGCACCCTACAGGGTGAGAAGGCACTCGAATTCTCCCTGAGCAAGCATGGTTCTCTACCTCAAAATGTACGTATCGAGTCTCAATGGGAGATACGGAATCAGCGTATTGAAATGCCCGTATACATTCCTTATACCAATTCATTTTTTCTGAGTTCCGGTCTGGATGAATCCAGTGGATGAGATTGTAACAGAGTGAAGCAACACGGTACATGTATTCTGCCTCACGCCATAATTGCTGCTCTTTCATTTGGACAGCTGAAGATTCAATCCTCTTGGCTACTGAAAGCCATCCCTCTGTCCAGTTTTCAATCGAAGTGAAGCTGTTACGAATTCGGTCTAAATCATTTTGTTCAATTCCATGAACCAACCATCTTTCCCAAAAAGAATCAAACAGAATAGATGTTTTAAGCGTTCGGGCAATTACGGAGTCGATATTAGACAACAACTTCATGTTTGGCACCTACTTTCTCGTTAAAAACAAGTATAATCGTAGATCCTTTTGAAGAAGTGGACAGGAGAACCTGATCCGCCATTTTCATCATTAATGTGAATCCTTGCCCAAGAGATTTTTTTGTTGAATATCCAGCCATTAAAGTTGTATAAGGAAGTATCTTTAATTGAAAGCCAGGACCCTTATCCTCCACTAGCACATGAAGTGAAGAATCGGTTTCTACAATGGTGAGCTTTCCTTCTATTGCATGTTTGAGAATATTAGTAATCGCTTCTGAAATAATAAGAAGATGGCTCATGATTTTAGAAGGCGGGATTCCGATGCTGTGCAATTTTTGTTTGGCTAAATCACGCGCCTTCGGAATATCCGAGCGTTCTTTTATGGTTGCTTCACAAAGCACTTTTCCTTGCTTGTAAAGACTTATCCCACTTTCCCGAATTAAAAGGAATTTCTTTTGGGTTGCAGCGTGAATGACATCCCGATATACCTGCCAAACCTCATCATCAGGATTTCCCTCAGCCGTTTCGACCTGTTTTTGCGGGAAACAGTGGTAAATATCCTCTTTGATTTCTTCGTAAACATCTAGTAAACATTTATGATGTTTATCCAACAGTTGAATTTCTTTAATATGCAGATAAACATCCTGCCCTTTCTCTAACCATTCAAATAGGCATGAAGCCAAATATATAAGGCAGTCTTCTTCACTCCCATTATTTTGTTCAATGCATTCTTTAGAGAACGAGACGTAGATTAACATTCCAGACTCACAACTTGCCACATGAAGAAGCTGCCCCATTCGATTTGCGAGCCATCCGATCAGCGCCCTTCTGTGGTGCTCTTTTAAACTATGAATCGACACGGGGCACGGTAAACCTTGAAGTTGATCGCTTGATTCGTGCACGCTGGAGCCAAAGAGTTTATGTAACAGGGTCTTCACAATGTTTTTTCCACCTCCTACAAGATTCCAAGTGGGGGCATGATCGTTATTTCATCCACGACTGCTCCTGCTGGTTGGCAAAGTAGATAAACCAAGTGCTTGGCTAACGATTGAACCGGGATCATCTTTGAAGTATCGGGTTTGCTTTCCATTTGATCCCAAAATGGGGTGGCTACTGCCCCAGGCATTACCGACATTACCTGAACGCCTTTACTCCGAAGTTCGGCCTGCAGCACTCTCGAAAGTCCTAATACCCCAAATTTCGAGGCAGAGTAGCCACCGCAGCCAGGTAATGCCATTGTGCCGGCGATTGATATGACATTAATGATTTTCCCCTCGTGTTCTTGTACCATGAGCCGCCCTATGTGCTTGCAGCAAAGAAATGTCCCCCTAAGATTAACGGAAATCATTTGATCGAAATCTTCAGTGGATAAATCAAGCACAGAATTAAACACACCGGTCCCCGCACTATTGATCAGTGCGTCAATTTTTCCAAATCGCGACATCGCTTCTTCGGTAAAACAGCGAACGGAATCTTCCCTGGATACATCCAACGGGATTGCCAACGTTGTTGTCTCTAAACTGGAGGCAACCATGGCTAATTCATTTTCGCTTCTTGCTCCGAGTACGAGATTCGCTCCCAATTGACTCAGCAGAGTTGCTGTTTCTCTGCCAATCCCTTTGGTCGCTCCTGTGATAACGATGGTCTTGCCTTTGAGTTGGCCAAAATCAATCATGATTACTCTCCGGTCCAAAGTATTCAAAGTAGTTCTTTTCGGTTTCCCATAGTCCAATCTTATAGAGGTGCGGGAGGTGCGGTTGAAGCATGTTATAGATTACCTTCACTACAACCTCTGACGTCGGATTTAACCCCTTGAACTCTTCCGTATCCAAATTCAAATGTTTATGGTCAACCTTATCGAGGACAACCCTCTCGACGATTTCATCCAGCTCTGCCAGATTAATAATCATGCCGGTTACGGGATCCGGGGTTCCTTTCACCGCTACATCGAGGTAGTAATTATGGCCGTGACCATGAGGGTTGTTGCACTTACCGAACAATTTAAGATTTTCTTCTGGTGACAGATGATCGCTGTGCAAACGATGCGCTGCGCAGAAATGGTATTTTCGTTTAAGACTGAACAAAGACCCTGCCTCCTTTTCTGATGATAAGTAATGGTTTTCATGCAATTGAATTCGATGCAATTTACAACCATCAAACCGGCCTTCAAGAGATCGCCAGATGTAATCTACCAAATTCTCCGTTGTCGGTATATGATTTTGAAAGTAAGGATGTTCGCGGTCCAAAAATTTACCGTCAAGTTCCTCTTCCACAAAGGCATTCACAATATGTTTGATATCCGTGGTATTGACAACAATACCGGATCTTTCGTTTAAAGGACCTTTGACCATGACCTCAAGTTTGTAATCGTGTCCGTGACCACTCGGATTACTACAAAGCCCAAATACCCGGCGATTTTCCTCGCTGCTCCAAGTTTGAACGCGATACACATGCGTTGCGGAAAAATCAATTCTTCGTAATAAATAAAGCATGGCAGACCTCCTATTCCAAATGTCTTAAAACTATCTGCGCCGCGCTCCACACAACTAATCTCTCGAAATGGCTCGCTCAAATTCCTCGCAGAGAGCTGCATTATCAGAAAAGAGACCTTTTTTAATCGTTGTAACCGTGGACGTACCCGGCTTTTTGACCCCTCTTGCACACATGCATAAGTGAGCCCCTTCCACTGTCACGATTACTCCCTTGGGATTCAATACATTCACAATGGCATTGGCGATTTGCTGCGTCATTCTCTCCTGTACCTGCGGCCGTTGTGAAACAAGTTCCACTAATCTGGCAAATTTACTAAGTCCTACGATTCTTCCATCCGGTATGTACCCGATATGTGCACTTCCATAAAATGGGATTAAGTGATGCTCGCAAAACGTGTAATAGGTGATATCCTTCACTGTAATAATTCCGTCGTAATCCTCTTTAAACGTTGTGGTCAAGGCTGCTTCTGGATTTATCCCTACACCAGAAAAAACCTCGCGATACATTTTGGCAACTCGTTTAGGAGTATCCAAAAGGCCACCCCGGTTCGGGTTTTCCCCTATCTCCTCAAGAATGATTCGAATGCTGTCTTCCAGAACATCGTTTTTGCCTATCTTATTAAGCTGTTGCATGGTATTGCCTCCTATTGAAAAATAAAAAAAAATCCAGCCCGTAATAAGGACTGGATTTTGCATAAGCATCCCGTTCTCAATTCGGCAACCCGGCTATCATAGCGATTTCCGCCTTAGACCCGTGGCTTTGCGTCCCTACCTTTCGATAGGTTTGCCAATTTATCGTTGTAAAGGATTGTATTAATTTTCTAATTACAATACCAAATATTATATATCATATATAGACAAAATAAAAGAGCGTGTTCAAAAAATTCATAAAATCGAATAAAAAACAAAAATGCACCGAAGTGAAAAATGGTAAAATGAAAGTATCTCTACCACCATTAAACCAATAACGCGAGGTGCATTTTCATGGATTTGCAGCTTGAGCTGCTACCTTACCACTGCTATAACACACTCGGATTTGACGCGGAACTGATTGACTACATTGATCATTAGATGATTCAATTGTTCCGCAGATGATTGCTCTGCTCTAGAAGGACGATAAACTTCAATAATAATTACCTTTTTTTGTTAGTAAAGGTTATAAATGAAACTGAATAGGTGCCGTTTTGGTTGTTATTATGGTGTCTATTTGAGACAATTCATGGTAATAACTGAGATAAAGTGTATTAATTATAATAATAAATGAGATAAAATTTTATACATAATAATTAGGACAAGATTTTCCTCTCATGAAATCTTGTCCTTTACTTATATCGCCATGCTGGCTTATATACAACAAAAGAGACCATCATGGTCTCTTTTGTTGTAAAATTTAGAAATAATGCAAGACTAATCATCTTAATAAATTGAAACGCTAGTAATATTAAGTCTTAGCATGTTCCCATTTAAAGGTATGTATGGCCTAGCCTTCATTTGCATTAACAATTATGTTTTAATAAAGTAAATATTTAAAAATTCATTTTATAAATTTCCTTTTTCCAAGTAGGCCAACTTTCAACCATTTTTGTTGCAAACTATGGTTTCGATCCCTGTGAGTGCTGAACAAGCAGAACTAAATGCTTTCAGGATGAGGAGCAAGGATATACCGCCCGGAACTGTGCCAAATGGCGGAGTTGCACTTTGCACAAATCCGAACTTAAATTCATTGATAA